>NZ_JBHYVM010000021.1:0-39502 GCF_042750105.1 Streptomyces sp. NPDC059443
AATCTCAGCCTCGCCGGCGTTTGAGGCGCGGGGTCTGGGGCGGAGCCCCAGGGAACGGTTACGGCCCGCCCGGGACGACGGACGCCCCCGGCGGGGCGACCGGGTGGGTCGCTCCGCCGGGGGCGGGGCCGTCGGGGGTCGGCGTCCCGGCGGCGGGGGGTCTGGGGAGGTCAGCCGCCCCGGGGGCCGGGGAAGGCGCCGGACCGGGCGGACGCGCCCGCCTCCTCGCGCGCCGGCTGCGGCGGGACCGAGCGGGCCGCCGGGATCGTGGGCAGCGGGCCCAGGGTCCGCGTCGTCGAACCCTCGGCCAGAGGCTCCCGCTCGCGCTCGACGGACTCGGAGCTCTGCGCCCGCCGGGCACCGTAGCGCCGGTGCACGGCCTGCTTGGTGACGCCGAGCGCCGAGCCGACCGCGTCCCACGAGAAGCCGAGCGAGCGGTCGAAGTCCACCGCGGCGGTGACCAGCGTCTCGACGCTGTCCCGCAGTTCTTGTGCGAGGCGGACGGTGGGCGCGGGAGCCCGGCCGTAGACGACGAAGCCCGTGGAGGGACCCGAGCGGCGCGGGCGGTATACGTTGCCGAGCTGGGCGGTGAGCGTACGCAGAGCATCCACCTGCCGGCGAACCCGCTCGATGTCCCGCACCAGGAGGTGCAGGCTGGCCCGTGCTTGGGCGTCGTGGGTGGCGTGGTCGGCCATGAAGAAGCCTCTCGAACCGGTGCTGAAGAGCGGATCGGGCCGCAGACACCGTTCTGTTTCGCGGCCCGTTTCGGTCAATCTCTCTTGACCAACGCGCCACCCGGCGGCCAGGTCACGCTATGGGGGCGTGTCGGCATATGCGAGGAGCGCGCGTGTGTGCGTACGCCCCCTCGCGGGAGTGCGGCAGCGCAGGTGGGGCGGTGTGGCGGGCAGACCATAGACTGGTGTGCTGCTGACAGCCGAGATAGCGAGGTAGACCCCAGTGAAGCTCGTCTTCGCAGGCACCCCCGAGGTCGCCGTGCCCGCCCTGGACGCCTTGATCGCCTCCGGGCGCCACGAGGTCGCCGCCGTCGTCACCCGGCCCGACGCACCGGCCGGCCGCGGCCGCCGCCTCGTCGCCAGCCCCGTCGCCGAGCGCGCCGAGGAGGCCGGCATCGAGGTCCTCAAGCCTGCCCGGCCGCGCGACCCGGAGTTCCAGGCCCGGCTGCGCGAGATCGGCCCGGACTGCTGCCCGGTCGTCGCGTACGGCGCGCTGATCCCCAAGAACGCCCTGGAGATCCCCGAGCACGGCTGGATCAACCTGCACTTCTCGCTGCTTCCCGCCTGGCGCGGGGCCGCGCCCGTCCAGCAGTCGATCATGGCGGGGGACCAGGTCACCGGCGCCTCCACCTTCCGGATCGAGGAGGGGCTGGACACCGGCCCCGTCTTCGGGATCCTCACCGAGGAGATCCGCCCCACCGACACCAGCGGCGACCTGCTGACCCGCCTCGCGTTCGCGGGCTCCGGGCTGCTGGTGGCCACCATGGACGGCATCGAGGACGGCACCCTTCGGGCCGTGGAGCAGCCCGCCGACGGGATCTCGCTCGCGCCGAAGATCACCGTCGAGGACGCACGGGTCGACTGGACGGCGCCCGCGATGCGCGCCGACCGGCTGGTGCGCGGCTGCACCCCGGCGCCGGGCGCGTGGACGGTCTTCCGGGGGGAGCGGCTCAAGCTGATCTCGGTCGGCCTGGTCACCGACCGGACGGACCTGAAGCCGGGCGACCTGAGCGCGGCCAAGAACAACGTCTACGTCGGCACCGGCTCGCACGCCGTGGAGCTGCTGTGGGTGCAGCCGCAGGGCAAGAAGCCGATGAAGGCCGCCGACTGGGCGCGCGGGGTGCGGATCGCTCCCGGCGAGCGCCTGGGCGGGTCCGACGTAGGCTGATTCGTGTCATCGCAGTAGTCGTCTTTTCGCTTCATCCTCAAAGCGTTACGTAACCCCGGAGCACCTTTCACGTGAGCGAACAGCCTCCTCGCCGACCGGCCGCCACCAAGGCCAACGGCAAGCCCGCCAAGCCCTACCGCCGGCCCCAGAAGGACCCCGTCCGGATGCTGGCCTTCGAGGTGCTGCGGGCGGTGGACGAGCGGGACGCGTACGCGAACCTCGTGCTGCCGCCGCTGCTGAAGAAGGCCCGCAAGGACGAGACCTTCCAGGCGCGGGACGCGGCGCTGGCCACCGAGCTGGTGTACGGGACGCTGCGCCGCCAGGGCACGTACGACGCGGTCATCAAGGCATGCATCGACCGGCCGCTGCGCGAGGTGGACCCGCCGGTCCTGGACGTGCTCTCGCTCGGCGCGCACCAGCTGCTCGGCACCCGCATCCCCACCCACGCGGCGGTGTCCGCGAGCGTGGAGCTGGCGCGGGTGGTGCTCGGCGACGGGCGCGCGAAGTTCGTGAACGCGGTGCTCCGGAAGATCTCCGCGCACGACCTGGACGGCTGGCTGGAGAAGGTGGCCCCGCCCTACGAGGACGACGCCGAAGAGCACCTGGCGGTGTACCACTCGCACCCCAGGTGGATCGTCACCGCGCTGTGGGACTCGCTGGGCGGCGGGCGGGCCGGTATCGAGGACCTGCTTGAGGCCGACAACGATCGGCCCGAGGTCACGCTGGTGGCACGCCCCGGGCGGTCCACCCAGGAGGAGCTGCTGGAGGCCGTCGGCGAGGACTCGGCGCTGCCGGGCCGCTGGTCCCCGTACGCGGTCCGGATGGCCGAGGGCGGCGAACCGGGCGCGCTGGAGGCCGTGCGCGAGGGCCGCGCCGGGGTCCAGGACGAAGGCAGCCAGCTGGTGGCGATGGCCCTGGCGGCCGTCCCGGTCGAGGGCCGCGACGAGCGCTGGCTCGACGGCTGCGCGGGCCCCGGCGGCAAGGCGGCCCTGCTGGCGGCACTGGCCGCCCAGCGCGGGGCGTTCCTGCTGGCCTCGGAGAAGCAGCCCCACCGGGCCCGGCTCGTCGAGCGGGCGCTGGCCGGCAACCCCGGCCCGTACCAGGTCATCACGGCGGACGGAACGCGCCCGCCGTGGCTGCCGGGCTCCTTCGACCGCGTCCTGATGGACGTGCCCTGCTCCGGGCTGGGCGCGCTGCGCCGCCGCCCGGAGGCGCGCTGGCGGCGCCGGCCGGAGGACCTGGAGAGCTTCGCACCGCTCCAGCGCGGCCTGCTGCGCGAGGCCCTGTCGGCGGTCCGTGTGGGCGGGGTCGTGGGCTACGCGACGTGCTCGCCGCATCTGGCGGAGACCCGGGTGGTCGTGGAGGACGTGCTGAAGGGGCGCGGTGCGGGCATGTCCCCGGTGTCCGCGGAACTGATCGACGCGCGGCCGTACATGCAGGAGGTGCCGGCGCTGGGCGACGGGCCGGACGTCCAGCTCTGGCCGCACCTGCACGGGACGGACGCGATGTACCTGGCGCTGATCAGGCGCACTGGATAGGGCGCGAGGCAGCGCACGGCGTAGCGGCGGGGCGGGCCGGGGCGGGGCCGCGGGGGGTGGCCGGTTCCCGTGCTCCCGCCGACTTCCGGGGTAGTGGCCGGAAGCCGTCTGCGGCATGGCACGCTTGGGGCATGGCCGTTCAGATCAATCCCAGCATCTTGTCCGCCGACTTCGCCAGGCTCGCCGAGGAGGCGAAGGCCGTCCAAGGGGCCGACTGGCTGCATGTCGACGTCATGGACAACCACTTCGTCCCGAACCTCACCCTCGGCATGCCGATCGTGGAGTCGCTGAGCCGCGCGACGGACATCCCGCTGGACCTGCACCTGATGATCGCGGACCCCGACCGGTGGGCCCCGCAGTACATCGAGGCCGGCGCCGGTTCCGTGACCTTCCACGCCGAGGCCGCGGCCGCGCCGGTGCGGCTGGCCCGGGAGATCCGGGCCAAGGGGGCGCGGGCGTCCATGGCGCTGAAGCCCGCGACGCCCATCGAGCAGTACGAGGACATCCTTCCCGAGCTCGACATGGTGCTGATCATGACGGTCGAGCCCGGCTTCGGCGGGCAGCCGTTCCTGGACATCATGCTGCCCAAGATCCGCCGCACCCGCGAGCTGATCTCCAAGCACGGTCTGGAGATGTGGCTCCAGGTCGACGGCGGGGTCTCGGCCACGACGATCGAGCGGTGCGCGGAGGCCGGCGCGGACGTGTTCGTCGCGGGCAGCGCGGTCTACGGAGCGGTCGATCCGGCAGCCGCCGTACGCACGCTGCGTGAGCAGGCGGGTGCGGCGATCGCCGCTGCGCCCTGGGCTTGCGACCACTGAGACAAGGCTTGGTGAACAGCTCGGTGAACGGGAGCTGTCCAGGCTGATCAACGGCCGTCGGATCTGACAGGATGAACGGCGAGTCGAGAGTGTGAACAGCAGTGAGGAGAACGCGGTGTCTGCAATGTCGGCGGGACGGTCAGCCCTGCGGATGGGACCCGCGGAGCTGGTGCAGGCGGCGGCCATGGCGCGCCGCTTCTACCTGGAGGGGAAGTCCAAGATCCAGATCGCCGAGGAGTTCGGCGTGAGCCGCTTCAAGGTGGCCCGGGTCCTGGAGACCGCTCTGGAGCGCGACCTCGTACGCATCGAGATCCGGGTACCGGCCGAGCTGGACGCGGAGCGCTCCGACGCTCTGCGCGCCCGGTACGGGCTGCGGCACGCCGTGGTCGTGGAATCCCCGGCGGACGCCACCGAGGACGCCCCGGACCCGGAGAACCTGGGCGCCGTGGCCGCTGATCTGCTGGGCGAGCTCGTCAACGAGGGCGACGTACTGGGCCTCGCGTGGGGCCGGTCGACCATCCACATGGCCGCCTCCCTGCACCGGCTGCCCCCCTGCACCGTCGTCCAGCTGACCGGCGTCTACGACGCCGGGACGGCCGAGCGCGGGTCCGTGGAGGCCGTACGCAGGGCCGCGCAGGTGTCGGGCGGGGACGCTCACCCCATCTACGCCCCGATGCTGCTGCCGGATCCGGCCACCGCGGCCGCCCTGCGCGGCCAGACGGGGATCGCGCGCGCCTTCGAGTACTTCGACAAGGTCACCGTCGCCGCCGTCTCGATCGGTTCGTGGGAGCCGGGGATCTCGACCGTCCACGACATGCTGAGCGACGAGGAGCGGGCGCACTACGCCTCGCTGGGCGTCGCCGCCGAGATGTCGGCCCACCTGTTCGACTCGGAGGGCCGCCGGGTCGGGCGGGACCTCGGCGAGCGCTGCATCACCGTGGAGGCCGACCGGCTGCGCCGGATCCCCGAGGTCGTGGCCATCGCCGGCGGCCTGCGCAAGGCCTCCGCGATCGGGGCGGTGCTGCGGTCGGGACTCGTGACCAGTCTGGTCACCGACACCGCCGTGGCGGACTACCTGCTGACGGAATCGCAGCCGGGTCTGCGCCCCGCCCTGGAGCGGGCCGACCCCGACGAGTGACCCCCGGCGAGTGACCCCCGGCGAACGTAGGGCCGTATTGGTCCGATTGTCCGGACGAATGGCGGTCAAACGCGGGCTCGCGATGTTCGCTGATGCGGATGGTGCCGTAATCGATATCCGAACGGCGGACCGTTCGACGGCCTGCTGGGCGCATACTGGGTGCAATGACAAAGTCAGCAGTACCTCGCCGCCATTTGCCGTCCAGCCCGTTCAAGGCCCCCGTGGAAGCGCCGCTCCGGCACTTCAGCGTCGGCGACCGGGTTACTCACGACGAGCACGGCCTCGGCCGTGTCGTCGCAGTAGAGGAGGGGATCGCTGTCCTCGTCGAATTCGGACCCGAGGTCCGGAAACGAATCCTGAGTCCCTACACCAAGATGGCCGCTCTCTGAAGCCAGCTCGCGATTCGCGGGAGAATCGGATATTTGGCACGATCGGTGCATGATCTTTCGGAACGTGCCCCGATCGTTGCTGCGTGTGCTGGGAGCCGTGCTCCTCTGCGCAGCACTCGTCGGTGCGGTGGGCTGCAGCGGGAAGAAACCCGCGCCTGCCGCCGCCAGTACGAGTACCCGTAGCAGTGCCGGTCCCAGTGCCGGTGTCGGAGCGGTCCCGAGTGGCTCCGGCGCGCCGACCGCCACGCCCGGATGGGCGAAGGGGATGGCGACGGTACGGGCTGACGCGCTGCCGCAGCAGGCCCGTGACGTGCTCGCGCTGATCGACAAGGGCGGGCCGTACCAGTACCGGCAGGACGGCACGGTCTTCGGGAACTTCGAGAAGGTCCTGCCCCAGAAGAAGCGTGGCTACTACCACGAGTTCACCGTGAAGACCCCCGGTGAGCGAGATCGCGGGGCCCGGCGGATCGTGACCGGTGAGGGCGGGGAGTTCTTCTACACGGACGACCACTACGAGACCTTCAAGGCGGTTCTCCGATGACCCCGGACCGGCAGCAGCAGCCCCTGGCCCCCGCCGTCGCCGCCGCCGAGGAGGCGGGGTGGGCGGTGCTGAGGCTGGACCTGGACGGGGTGCGGAGCAAGGCCGAGCTCATGCGGCGGTGCGGCGACGCGCTGGCGCTGCCGGAGTGGTTCGGCGGGAACTGGGACGCGCTGGCGGACTGCCTGATCGACCTGTCCTGGCTGCCGAAGGCGCCGGGACGGCTGCTGGCCGTGACCTCGTGGGGCGGGTACGCGGCGGCCCGGCCGGGGGACTGGGCGACCTTCGAGGACGTCCTGGAGCAGGCCGTGGACTTCTGGCGGGACTCGACCGAGTCCACGCTGACCGTGCTGCTCGCGGCGCCCGAGCCGAAACCCAGGCCGAAGCCGGGTCCGCCCAAGCGCTGAAACCCAAGCGCTGAAACCCGAGCACTGGAACCCGAGCACTGGAACCCGAGCACTGAGACCGTGAGGCAGGGGCCGGGCCCCTGCCTCACGGTGCTCACGGTGGTCAGCTCTTCGGGATCCAGGGCGGGGTCTGGCCCCAGGACCAGACGGGGATTTCGGCCGCGTCCACCGGGGGCGGGTTGGGGCCCGAGTAGATCAGGGCCATCCGGGTGCCCCACTCGATGTAGTACGAGAACACCGCGCGGAACTCCGGGTCGGTGGGCAGGCCCACCTCGTCGGCCGTGTCCATCAGCAGGTCCACCCAGCGGCGGCGCTGCCGTTCGGTGATACCGCGGCCCAGGTGCTTGGTGGCCATGTGCTGGTGGCCGCCGTGGGCCGCGGTGTACTCCTTCGGGCCGCCGAAGACCTCCGACAGCCAGACCGCGACGTGCTGGGGGTGCTCCGAGTCCATGCCGGCGAACACCGGGGCCAGGATCTCGTCTTGCAGGGCGTGGGCGTAGAACACGTCCGTGAGGCGGTTCATCGCCTCCGCCCCGCCCATCCACTCGTAGATGGTGGGAGTGGTGCCGGGTGTGGTGCTCATGACGGGTCGGCGGCCTTTCCGGGCCCGGCGATCCCGGTGACGAGGTAGTGCTGCATTTCCTCGATGGCCGTCACGTACGGGCGGATCGCGCTGAAGAAGGCCGGGAAGTGCTCGCCCTTGCGGAATCCGTTGAGGTGGGCGTCGACCGAGGTCCAGCGGATGCGGAGGATGTAGTGCTCCCGGTCGTTCTCCTCCTCGCAGCGGGCCAGTTCGTAGTCGATGCACTCCGGCGAGGCGGCCAGGGCCTCGGCGGCCTTGACGTACGCGCTCTCGAAGGCGGGCTGTTCGTCCAATGCGATCCGGTAGCGGATGTACTCGACGGTGGTGGTCATGTTGCTGGCCTCTCCCTGAGGTCGGGCGTTGATCGCCGCTGGTCTAGTGCCGGATCAGCGTGGCGTGATCATGCGCGGATGCGGAGCCCTTCGCGCGTTATGACTCAGACTTCTGGGAGTCGGTGACGTCCGGGCCCTCGGCGCGGACCTGCTGGACCCGGGCCAGGGAGTCGCGGAGCTCCGTCAGCCAGGGGTCGGTGTTGCGCCCGACCAGGCGGACGCACCAGGCCAGGGCGTCGGCGCGGCTGCGGGCGACCCCGCCCGCGACCAGGGTGTCGAGCACCTGGCGTTCGGACTGGCGCAGCCGGGTCATGACCGGGACCGCGAGGTGGGTGAAGACCGTCTTGTCCTCGCCCGACTGGACGGCCCAGGCGACCTTGCGGCGGTAGAGCTCCTCCGCCTCCCGGGCCACTTCGATGCGCTGTTCGCGGGTGCGTTCGCGGAAGGCCGCGACCGATTCGGCCGCGGGGATGGCGCCGAGGACGGTGATCTCCTCCCGGTCCACCGTGACCGAGAGGAGGGACTCGTAGATGTCCACCGGCAGGCGCTCGGCGAACCAGGCGCGAAGCTGTTCGTTCTGCTCGGATGTAATCATGTAATCAACGGTGCGTCCGGTGCGGTCTTGATCGCAAGGGCTCCGGCGCGCTCTCCGGCGGTGTTCGCTCTCAGCCCATCGAGCGGTAGCGGTGGATCAGCGAGACCGCCATGGCCCCCTCGCCCACGCCCGAGGCCACCCGCTTGACCGAGTGGGCCCGTACGTCACCTGCCGAGAAGACCCCGGGGACGCTCGTTTCGAGCGGGTACGGGGCGCGCTCCAGGCTCCACTCCGCCGGGAGCTCGCCGCCGTTGGAGATGAGGTCGGAGCCGGTGAGGACGAAGCCGAACTCGTCGCGCTCGACCACCCCGGCCAGCCAGTCAGTGTGCGGGCGGGCGCCGATGAAGGTGAACATGAAGCGCGCCGGGATCTCCTTGTCCTCGCCGGTGTCCGCGTGGTGCAGGGTCAGGCGTTCGAGGTGGTCCTCGCCGTCGAGGCGCACGACCGTGGTGCGGACCTTCACCTCGATGTTCGGGGTGCGCCCGATCTCGTCGATGAGGTACTGGGACATGCTCGCGTCCAGGGACCCGGCGCGCACCAGGATCGTCACCCGGGCCGCGTACTTCGCGAAGTGCACCGCCGCCTGGCCGGCCGAGTTGGCGCCGCCCACGATGAACACGTGCTGCGAGATGCACGCCGAGCTCTCGGTGGTCGCGGCCCCGTAGTAGAGCCCGGCGCCCTCGAAGCGGTCCGCGCCGGGGGCGTCCAGGCGGTTGTAGGAGACCCCGGTCGCCAGGAGCACCGTCTCGGCGCTGATCTCCGTACCGTCCGCCAGGGTCAGGATCTTCGCCGGGTCGTCCCGGGTCAGCGAGACCACCTCCACCGGGTGCAGGATCTCGGCGCCGAACCGGGCCGCCTGGATGGTGGCGCGGCGGGTCAGGTCGCCGCCGGAGAGGCCGGAGGGGAAGCCGAGGTAGTTCTCGATCAGGCTGGAGGTGCCGGCCTGGCCGCCCGGGGCGCGGGAGTCCAGCATCAGGGTGGACAGCCCCTCGGACGCCGAGTAGACGCCGGCCGCGAGGCCCGCCGGGCCCGCCCCGACGATGACGCACTCGTAGTGCGGGCGGGAGGCGGTGGTGGCCAGGCCGAGGCGCTGGGCGAGCTCGGTGTCGGTCGGCGCGGAGAGCACCGAACCGTCCGGGAAGCGGACCAGCGGGAGCGCCGCGCCGGCCTGGGCGGCGGCGATCACGGTGAGCGCTTCCGGGTCCCGCTCCACGTTGAGGAAGCGGAACGGCTGGCCGTTGCGGGTGAAGAAGTCCCGGACGGCGTGGGTGCCGGGGGAGACCAGGTGGCCCGCGACGATGATCCCGTCGTACGCCGGGCGGTAGGTGGCCAGCCAGTCCGAGAGCAGGTCGTCCAGGACGGGGAAGAGCCGCTCGTGCGGCGGGTCCCACGGTTTGAGCAGGTAGTAGTCCAGGCGGACCCGGTTGATGGCGGTGATGGCCGCGTCCGTCTCCGCGTACGCCGTCAGCAGGACCCGGCGGGCGTCCGGGAAGCGGGAGACGGCTTCGAGGAGGAACTCGACGCCGGTGACGTCGGGCATCCGCTGGTCCACGAGGAAGAGCGCCGGGTCGTGGCCGCGTTCGTCGAGGGAGTCCAGGATCTTGAGGGCGTCGGCGGCGGAGGAGGCGCCGAGCACCCGGTAGCGGTCGCCGTACGCGCTGCGCAGGTCCCGGCGGACGGCGCGCAGGACCTGCGGGTCGTCGTCCACGGCCAGGATGACGGGCTTACGGTTCTCCGCGCGCTCGGCGGCGGCCGCCGCCGCCGGCGCCGTCGCGGTCGGGGCCGCTCCCGCCGCGCCCGCCGGGGCCGTGGTGGGAGCGGCGGCGTTCTCCGGGGCCGCGCTCACGCCGCGTCCAGCATGAGCTTGTCGGCGTAGCACCAGGCCCAGTCCTCGCCGGGCTCGTGGGAGGCCGCGATGGGGTGCCCGGTGGTCCCGTAGTGCCGGGTGGCGTGACGGTTCTTCGAGGAATCGCAGCACCCGACGTGCCCGCAGCTCAGGCACATCCGCAGGTGCACCCAGGTGTCCCCGGAGACGAGGCACTCCTCGCAGCCCTCGGTGCCGGGTTTCACCGGACGTATCTGATCGATGTGTGTGCACAGCAGATCCACGGTCATCGTCCCCGTCCCTCTCTCGCGCTCCCGCGCTCTCGCGCTTCGCGCCCGTGATTGCAGTGCGCCCGTGATTCACGACGCGTCCAGACCATAGGGCGGGGCCCCGGCGGGGGTTCAGCGATTCGGCCGAAGTCAGGTAGTCCGGAAGGTACTTCATGACATCGGCGGAAGACTTCCTGAGGTGCCCCCATGACCTGGGCGACTACCTCACGAAGTCGCACACCGGCGCTTTGACGGGAACCCCGGTCGCGGCCAGTGTGGGGGACGCCAACGACAACAGGCGGCGCCTGGAGGAATCCGTGAGCAGAAAGATTCTGGTCATTGTCTCCGAACACGGTTACTGGGCCGAGGAACTGATCGGCCCCGTATCCAAGTTCGACGAACAGGGCTATGAAGTCGTATTCGCCACGCCGACCGGAAAGCGCGCCCACGCGCTTCCGCCGAGCCTCGACGCGAACTACATCGATCCTCCACTGGGACGCTCGGTCACCACCGAGGAGAACGCCCGGCTGGGCCGGGAGTTCGAGCAGTCGAGCCGGCTCGACTCCCCCCTCGACATCGAAGCGTGGGCGCCCGAGCGCCCGTACACGAGCGACGAGGGATATCTGCGCAAGCTGGAGCAGTACCACCGCGATCTGAACAAGCTCCAGGCCGACATCGCCGGTTACGACGCGATCCTCATCGTCGGCGGCAGCGGACCCATCGCCGACCTCGCCAACAACGAGCGCGTGCACGCCCTGATCCTGGCCTTCAAGAACGCCGGCAAGGTCGTGGCGGCCGAGTGCTACGGGGTCGCCTGCCTGGCCTTCGCCCGCGACTGGGGCGACCGCCGCAGCATCATCTGGGGCAAGCACGTGACCGGCCACTGCAAGGAGTACGACTACAAGGACGGCACCGGATTCCTCGGCACCGACTTCAACATGGGGCCGCCGCCGTACCCGCTGGAGTACATCCTGCGCGATGCGACCGGACCGCGCGGGGCGTACCACGGGAATTTCGGCCACCCGCTGTCGGTGATCGTCGACTTCCCGTTCGTGACCGGCCGTTCCACCCCCGATTCCTATCTGACGGGGCAGAAGATCGTGGAAACCCTGGAAAACGGTCTCACCCGGTACGGCTGGTAATTCCGAAGCGTCCCGGCAACGCATGGGAATATGAGGGGGAGTTCGATGAGTTCCGGAGCCACTCCCGGACGGGAAAGGCTGATCGACCAGTTCAAGGCAGACGGCCTGAACATCATGTTCGGAAATCCGGGGACGGTGGAACAGGGATTCCTCGACGCGGTCGACGCGGCGGCGGACTTCCAGTACGTCCTCGCCCTCCAGGAGACCGTGGCCGCCGGCATCGCCGACGGCTACGCCCGGGCCACCGGCGGCGCGGCCCTGCTCCAGCTCCACTCCGGGGTGGGGCTGGGCAACGGGATCGGCATGCTCTACCAGTCTCTGCGCGGCCACACCCCGCTCGTGGTCATCGCGGGCGACGCCGGGGTCCGTTACGACGCCATGGACGCGCAGATGGCCTCCGATCTGGTGGCCATGGCGAAGCCGGTGACCAAGTACGCGACCCGGGTCACCGACCGGCACTCGGTGCTGCGCACCATCCGCCGGGCGGTGAAGATCGCCCTGACCCCGCCGCGCGGCCCGGTGTTCGTGGCGCTGCCGATGGACGTACTGGACGAGCTGAACTCCGAGCCCGTGGTGCCCGCCACGACGGTGCTCACGGACGTGGCGCCCTCGCCGGCCTCGGTGGGGCGGGCGGCCGAGCTGCTCGCCCGCGCCGAGCGGCCGGTCGTCCTCATCGGGGACGGGGTCGCGCTCTCCGGGGCGCAGGCCGAACTGGCCGCCGTGGCCGAGCTGTTGGGCGCGGACGTGTACGAGGTCGACTCCTCCGAGGTGAACATCGCGGCCTCGCACCCGCTGCGCCGCGGCCAGACGGGCCACATGTTCGGCCCGCACAGCAAGGAGCTGATCGGGAACGCGGACGGGGTGTTGATCGTCGGCACCTATGTCTTCCCCGAGGTGTTCCCGGAGCTGGAGAGCCCCTTCCGGGCGGGTGCGAAGGTCGTGCACATCGACCTGAACGCCTACGAGATCGCCAAGAACCACCCGGTGGACCTCGGGCTCGCCGCCGACCCCAAACAGGCGCTGCGCGCGCTGGCCGGCGTACTGGAGCACCTGCTCACCCCCGGACAGCGGGCGGCGGCCGCCGGGCGGCTGGACGCGCGGACCCGGGAGCGGGCGCGCGCGGGCCTCACGGCCGACGGGGACACCGACGGATCGCCGATGGCGGTTTTCCTGCGGACCCTGGCCGAGCGCACCGGCGGGGACCTGATCGTCTTCGACGAGGCGCTGACCACCTCCCCGCTGGTCACCAAGTACCTGCCGCCGGAGCGGCCGGGCGACTACCACCTCACCCGGGGCGGCTCGCTCGGGGTGGGCTTCCCGGGCGCGGTCGGCGTCAAGCTCGCCCGCCCGGACCGGCTCGTCGTCGGCTTCGCGGGTGACGGCGGGTCGATGTACACCTACCAGGCGCTGTGGACCGCGGCCCGGCACGGCATCGAGGCCAAGTTCGTGGTCTGCAACAACCGCAAGTACCGGCTGCTGGACGACAACATCGCCCAGTACTGGCGGGAGCGGGAGATCCCCGAGCACGGCTTCCCGGGCTCCTTCGACCTCTCGCACCCCGAGATCGACTTCGCGGCGCTGGCCCGCTCGCTCGGAGCGGGCGGGATGCGGGTGGAGAAGCCGGACGAGGCGGTCGCCGCCGTGGGCCGGATGCTCGCCCACCCCGGACCGTTCCTGGTCGACGTACAGCTCTGAGCAGCTCTGAACTGAGCTGATCCGAGCAGATCAGTACAGCCCCTACGGATCCGAACACCACACCACGGACAGGAGGAGACCGCATGCCCGCCGAGCGGCTGACCGAGGACGCGATCCGCGCCTTCGCCGACAACTGGTACGTGGCCCTGGACCAGCACCTTCCGCCGGACCAGGTGCTCGCCCTCATCACCGAGGACCTGGAGTTCAAGGTCCCCGAGGACACCTTCCTCGGCCACCAGGGCTTCGGCCGCTGGTACGAGGCGGTCACCCACCGCTTCTTCGACGAGGTGCACACGGTCACGAAGGTGGAGCCCGTCATCGAGGGCGACCGGGCCCTCGTACGGGTCCTCGTCAACTGGCAGGCCAAGATCTGGGACCCGCCGGCCGCCCGCAGCCGGTGGCTCGGCTTCGACGCCGACCAGACCTGGACGGTGGTCGCCGGCCCCGACGGACCCCTGATCCAGCAGTACACCGTCAACGAACTGGCGCCCATGCCCGGTTCCGCCTCCCTCTGACGGCCAGACCGCCAGACCGCCTGACGCAGCGCAGCCGAAGGAGAAGCGACGATGACCGAAGTGACACGGGAGCGGGTCGAGGCGGCGTACCGCGCCCTCGGTTCCGGCGACCGGGCCAGGATCCTGGAGTACTACGCGGAGGACCTGCGCTGGCAGGTCCCCGGCAACCACCCGCTCGCCGGCTGGTACGAGAGCCTGGACGCCTTCCTGGAACTGATGGGCCAGACCCACAAGCTCACGGGCGGCACCTTCCGCATGGACCTGGAAGCGGTCCTCGTCGGCGAGGACTGCAGCGCGGACGTCTGCCGCAACTTCGCTCTGCGCGGCGGCGCGGACGAGTCGAGCGGCTCCCCGTACGAGCGGATGGACTACCAGGTCTTCCATTTCATGCGCTGGCGGGACGGCCGGATCGTCGAGGGCCACGACGGGCTGTTCGGCGACTCGGCCACGGCCTTCAGCCAGTTCTGGGCGCCCTTCGCGCCGGACGGAACCCGCAGGGACCGATAGGGGGATGTGTGCCATGGACGCGCGGCAGATCTTGCAGAAGTACTACGAGTACGCCAACTCCGGTGACTGGGACCGCTGGTGCGATCTCTTCGCCGAGGACCAGGTCATGGACGAGCAGCTGGCCGGCCACATCGAGGGCCTGGAACTGCTGCGGTCGATGATGAAGGGCATGGGCGCGATGTACCGGGTCTTCCGGAACGAGCCCGTGCACTTCCTCGTGGACGGGGAGAAGGCCGCGGCCGTCTCCCACCTGACCGCGGTCACCCCCGAGGGGAAGAACATCGAGGCCGAGGTCATGAACTTCTTCCGGATCGTGGACGGAAAGATCGCCTACATGGCGAACTTCCACGACACCGTTCCCTTCCAGGTGCTCGGCCAGGGCTGAGGGGGCGCGTGATGGCCGTAGACGAGTACGACTACATCGTGGTGGGATCCGGCACCGCGGGCAGTGTCCTGGCGAGCCGTCTCTCCGAGGACCCGGACGTCACCGTCCTGGTCCTGGAGGCCGGCGCGGGACGCATCCCGCCCGAGGTGGACGATCCGTCCTCCTGGTACAAGCTGCTCGGCGGGCCCGTCGACTGGGGCTACACCAGCGTCCCGCAGCCCGGACTGGACGGGCGCCGCACGTACGAACCGCGCGGCAAGGCCCCCGGCGGCAGCAGCAACCTCTACATCATGATGCACATCCGGGGCCACGCCTCGGACTTCGACAACTGGGCCTACCAGGGCGCGGCGGGCTGGGCGTACGAGGACGTGCTGCCCTACTTCGCCCTGCTGGAGGGCCAGGAGGACGTCACCGCCGCCACCACCGGCACCCGCGGCCCGCAGCGGATCACCCACGCGGGCCGGCACGGCCCCAACCCGGTCTCCCGAGCCTTCATCGACGCGGCCGTCGAACTCGGCCACGAGGAGATCGCCGACTTCAACACCGACGGCCCGCGGCGCGGGCTCTTCGGCACCGGCTGGCACCACATCGACGTGGCCGACGGCCGCCGACAGGGCGTCCTCGCCTCCTACCTGGAGCCGGCCCTGGACCGCTCGAACCTGACCCTGCGCACCAGCGCGCAGAGCACCCGGCTGCTCTTCGACGGGGACACCTGCACGGGGGTCGAGTACGTACAGCTCTTACCGCCCGCCGAGATCCCGGGGCGGACCGTGCGCGACGGCCACAGCACGCCGGCCGGGCCCGGGCTGCACACCGTACGGGCCCGCCGTGAGGTGATCGTGGCCGCCGGGGCGATCGAGTCGCCGAAGCTGCTGCTGCTCTCCGGGATCGGGCAGCCCGAGCAGCTGCGCGAGCACGGGATCCGGACGGTCGCGGCCCTGCCCGGGGTCGGCGAGAACTTCCACAACCACGTACTGACCGGGCTGATGGCCGAGGTCAACCAGGAACTCCCGCCCCCCGCACAGAACTTGTCGGAGAGCGCGCTGTTCCTCTCCTCCCGGCCCGGGCTGCCCGCGCCGGACCTGCAGATCGCCTTCGTGCACGTGCCGTTCGACGTGATCGTCGGGCGGGACCACCCCGACACGGTGTCCATCCTGCCGGGTGTCGTACGTCCGGTCTCGCGCGGCTGGATCAAGCTGGCGAGCGCCGATCCGCTGGCCCACCCGCTGATCAACCCGAACTACCTGGGCGACCGCTGGGACCTGGAGCGGATGGTGCAGGGGGTCAAGCTCGCCCGGGAGATCTTCGCGACCTCCGCCTTCTCGCCCTGGTACAAGCAGGAGCTCCAGCCCGGACCCGGCTACCTGTCCGACGAGGACCTTCGCACCTTCGTGAAGCAGAAGTCGGAGAGCTACCACCACCAGGCCGGCTCCTGCCGCATGGGCATCGACGACCTCGCGGTCGTCGACCCCGAACTGCGGGTGCACGGCGTACGGAACCTGCGGGTGGTGGACGCGAGCGTGATACCGGCCGTCCCGTCGGGCAACTGCCACACCGCCATCGCCATGATCGCCGAACGCGCCGCGGACTTCCTCCGCGGCCTGGACAGGGGGGCATCCGGTGCCTGACGCCGTACTGCGCGAGGGCGCGCTCTCCGGGACCCGGATAGCGGTCCTGGTCGAGAGCGACTTCTACGAGCCGGAGATCTTCTACTACCAGCACCGGTTCGCCGAGGAGGGCGCCGAGGTCGACTTCCTGACCCGGCTGTGGGGCAACGACTCCATCACCTTCTCCGGACACGAGTACCGGGCGCCGTTCACCGCCGAGAAGTCCCTGGAGGGGCTGAGCGACGAGGACCTGCGCCGGTACGCGGCGATCATCGTGCCCTCGGGCATGGTGGCCGACCGGCTGCGCTACACCGAGGACGTGGACGTACTGGCCCCGGCGACGGAGCTGCTGCGCCGGGCCTTCGAGGAGCCGACGGTCCTCAAGGGGATCATCTGCCACGGCATGTGGCTGGCCGCCTCGATCCCGGGCAAGGTGCGCGGCCGCAAGGTCGTCTGCCACAACAACCTCATCGGCGACGTCCGCAACATGGGCGCCGAGTACGTGGACGAGGACGTGGTGGTCGACGGCGACCTGGTCACCGGCCGCACCGGCGCCCACCACCACCTGTTCGCCCGCCGGATCATCGAGCTGATCGCGGCCGGGCGGGGTGCGCGGGGGGCCGGCTGATGCCGGGCCCGATGGTGTGGTCGCACGTGGGCCTGAACTGCGCCGACCAGAAGACCACCGAGGAGTTCTACACCCGGTACTTCGGCTTCTCCCGGGCCCGGGTGGTCGACCTGGGGGAGTCGCGGATCATCTTCCTGCGCCAGGGCGAGGTGTACCTGGAGCTCTTCGCGGCCGGCACCGACCCGGCCCGCCCGGCGCACGAGGACGGGCCGCAGGCCCCGGGGCGGATGCGCCACCTGGCTTTCCAGACCGACAGCGTGGACGCGTTCCTGGCGCAGCTGGGCGACGCGGCCGAAGTGACCCTGGGGCCGCTGGACTTCGACGATTTCATCTGCGGGTGGCGGACCGTGTGGGTCCGCGATCCCGACGGGGTGATCGTCGAGGTCAGCCAGGGGTTCGAGGACGACAGCTCCCACGACAAGGACGGTGTATGACATGGCGGATGCCGTGAGCTTCTCCTTCTCCGACACGATCGCCGGCTACGTCACCCGCTTCGACTCCGGGTCGCGCAACCTGCGCCTGAAGACCTCGGACGGCCGCGAGTTCGACGTATCGCTGGCCGGCGACCCCAGCGCGGAGCTGGTCCGCAACCTGGACGAGCCGTACATCGACGCCTCCGGGCACATCGACGAGATGCTCTCGCCGGGCCGGTTCCTCTACGTCTACGGGGTCCACTACCCCGAGCACGGCGGCCGCTTCGAGGCCAAGCGCCTGGTGTTCCTGGGCCGCGGGGCCGAGGACTACCGCTTCGAGGAGACCGGCTGGTGGGTCAAGCAGATCGAGTCCCTGGCCGACTTCTACAAGCGGGCGCAGTTCGGCGACGGGCCGGTGGACTTCGCCCAGTACCGCACCGAGATCCGGCTCGGCGGGGACAAGACCGCCAGTCATGTCCAGGAGACCGACACGATCTCCCGGCTGGTCTACGGCATGGCCTCGGCCTACCTGCTGACCGGCAAGGACGAGTACCTGGAGGTCGCCGAGCGCGGCACCGAGTACCTGCGCAAGCACATGCGGGTCGTGGACAGCGAGGAGGACGTGGTCTTCTGGTACCACGGCATCAGCGTCGACGGGGACAGCGAACGCAAGCTGTTCACCTCGGAGTTCTCCGACGACTACGACGCGATCCCGATGTACGAGCAGATCTACGCGCTGGCCGGGCCGATCCAGACCTACCGGGTCACCGGTGACGTCCGGATCAAGAACGACGCGGACGCCACCATCCGGCTGTTCGACAAGTTCTTCAAGGACCCGGAGCAGGGCGGCTACTACTCGCACATCGACCCGATCCTCTTCAGCGCCGACCACGAGTCCCTCGGGGAGAACGCGGAGCGCAAGAACTGGAACTCGGTCGGCGACCACGCGCCCGCGTACCTGATCAACCTGTACCTGGCGACCGGCGAGCAGCGCTACGCCGACTTCCTGGAGTACACCTTCGACACGATCGCGGACAAGTTCCCGGACTACAAGAACAGCCCCTTCGTCCAGGAGCGCTTCTTCCGCGACTGGTCGCACGACACCGCGCACAGCTGGCAGCAGAACCGCGCGGTCGTCGGCCACAACCTCAAGATCGCCTGGAACCTGATGCGGATGAACTCGCTGAAGGCCAAGCCGGCCTACGAACAGCTCGCCCGCAAGATCGGCGAGATCATGCCGGCCGTCGGTAGCGACGTACAGCGCGGCGGCTGGTACGACGTGGTGGAGCGGGTCAAGTCCGGGGACGAGGAGACGTATCGTTTCGCCTGGCACGACCGCAAGGCCTGGTGGCAGCAGGAGCAGGCGATCCTCGCCTACCTCATCCTGAACGGCACCGTCGGCGGCGACGAGTTCCTGCGCGAGGCCCGGCAGGCGCAGTCCTTCTACAACACCTTCTTCCTCGACCACGACGAGGGAGCCGTCTACTTCAACGTGCTCGCCAGCGGTACCCCGTACCTGCTCGGCACGGAGCGGCTCAAGGGCAGCCACTCGATGTCCATGTACCACTCGGCGGAGCTCTGCTACCTCTCCGCCGTCTACAACAACCTGCTCGTCAACGGCCGGGAGATGGACTTCCACTTCCAGCCCGACCCGACGAACCTGCCCGACCGCGTGCTGCGCGTCTCGCCCGACCTGCTGCCCGCCGGCTCGGTGCGCATCGCGTCCGTCGAGATCGACGAGAAGCCGTACGAGGAGTTCGACGCGGAGGAGCTGACCGTCCACCTGCCCGACGTACAGGGCCGGGTCAAGGTCAAGGTCCGGCTGCGCCCGACCGGTAAATAGCGCCAACGGGGGCGCCCCACTGAAGAGGGGAAAGCAATGACCCTGAACGTGAAGGAACGCCGCAACAAGGCGGGTACCGTGCTCGTCGCCACCGGCGAGATCAACAGCGAGACCTCCGGATCCCTGCTCCAGACCCTGCTGCCGCTGGTCCGCGAGGGCCGGCCGCTGCGCATCGACCTGACGGCCGTCACCTACGTCTCCAGCGCGGGGCTGCGCACCCTGCTCGTCGTCTACCGCGAGGCCCAACACGCCGGGGTCGCCGTCACCCTCTACGGGGTGAGCGAGGAAGTCCGGTTCGTCATGTCGGCCACCGGCTTCCTCGACTTCTTCTCCGCCGGAGAGGCCGAGGCGGCCGCCGCCAAGGCCGCAGCGAAGGCCGCGCGATGACCGAGCCGGCGCCCGAACAGACCCTGCGCGTCGACGCGTACCCGACCCACGAGGTGGGCGGGTACCGCGTCCGCGCCGGCAAGCCCTTCCCCTTCGGGGCCAACGTGGTCCCCGGCGGGGTCAGCTTCTCCGTCTTCTCCGACCAGGCCACCTCCATGACCCTGGTCATCTACAAGCGCGGCGAGCCCGAGCCGACGGCCGAACTGGAGTTCCCCCAGGAATTCCGGACCGGCAGCGTCTTCGCCATGACCGTCTTCGGCCTCGACCACGAGAACATCGAGTACGGGTACCGGGCCGACGGCCCCTACGACCCCGTCACCGGCCACCGCTTCGACGCCCGCCAGGTCCTCTCCGACCCCTACGCCCGGCTGATCGCCGGCCGCGACGTCTGGGGCGTGGAACCGGACCGCAGCCGCGGCTACCAGTACCGCTCCCGCGTCTGCCTCCAGGACTTCGACTGGGGCGACGACACCCCGCTGGGCATCCCCGCCGAGGACCTCGTCGTCTACGAGACCCACGTGCGCGGGTTCACCCGGCACCCCTCCTCGCGCGTCACCGCCCCGGGCACCTTCGCCGGACTGCGCGAGAAGATCCCGTACCTCAAGGAGCTCGGGATCAACTGCATCGAGCTGCTGCCGGTGTTCGAGTTCGACGAGAGCGACAACCCGCGCTCCAACCCGGAGACGGGCGAGAAGCTCTTCGACTACTGGGGCTACAACACCATCTCCTTCTTCGCGCCCAAGGCCGGCTACGCGGCCACCGGACGCTACGGAATGCAGGGCGACGAGTTCCGCACCCTGATCAAGGACCTGCACGCGGCCGGCATCGAGGTCATCCTCGACGTCGTCTTCAACCACACGGCCGAGGGCAACGAGCAGGGCCCCACCATCTCCTTCAAGGGGCTCGACAACGCCACGTACTACATGCTCACGCCCGAGGGGTACTACTTCAACTTCAGCGGCACCGGCAACACCGTCAACTGCAACCACCCCGTCGTGCGCAACTACGTGCTCGACTGCCTGCGCCACTGGGTCGCCGACTACCACGTCGACGGCTTCCGCTTCGACCTCGCGGCCATCCTCGGCCGGGACCTGGACGGCACGCCGCTGCCCAACCCGCCGCTGCTGGAACTGCTCGCCTACGACCCCGTCCTGCGGCACACCAAGCTCATCGCCGAGGCCTGGGACGCGGGCGGCCTCTACGAGGTCGGCAACTTCCCGGCGTACGGCCGCTGGGCGGAGTGGAACGGCAAGTACCGCGACACCGTACGCAGCTTCCTCAAGGGCGACCCCGGGATCACCGGAGACCTCGCCACCAGGATCGCCGGCTCGCCCGACCTGTACTCCAGCCGCGGAACCTCGGCCTCGGTCAACTTCCTGACCGCGCACGACGGTTTCAGCCTGGCCGACCTCGTCTCCTACAACGACAAGCACAACGAGGCCAACGGCGAGGGCAACAACGACGGCGGCAACGACAACGCCAGCTGGAACTGCGGCGCGGAAGGGCCGACCGACGACCCCGAGATCAACGCGCTGCGGCTGCGCCAGATGAAGAACGCCCTGGCCATCCTCTTCACCAGCCAGGGCGTCCCGATGCTGCTGTCCGGCGACGAGGTGGCACGCACCCAGCAGGGCAACAACAACACGTACTGCCAGGACAACGAGTTGAGCTGGTTCGACTGGGACCAGGTCGACGAGAACTCCGAACTGCTCAGATTCACCCGGGAGATGATCGCCTTCCGCAAGCACCACCGAGAGCTGCGCTCCACCGCCCACCCCACCGGCGAGCTCAGGGACAGCCTCGGGCTGCCCGACATCAGCTGGCACGGGGAGCGGGCCTGGCAGCCCGACTGGTCGCCGGACAGCCGGCTGCTGGCGGTGGCCCGCTGCGGAACCGGCGACGACGACGTGGTGTACGTGGCCATGAACTCCCACTGGGAACCGCACGACCTGGAACTGCCCGCGCTGCCGCACGGGCGCAGCTGGCACCTCTTCGCGGACACCGGGGCCCAGGCCCCGTACGACATCCGCACCCCCGGCGGCGAACTCGAACTGGAGAACGCCGGCAAGTACCTGATCGGTCCGCGCTCGGTCGTGATCCTGGTCGGCCGCACGCCCGACGCGGAGCTCTAGAGCGAGCTCCGGCCAGCCCACGCGAACCCGTACGTCCGAAGGAGACCTGACATGCCGCTTTCCGTGTCCCTGAGCATCGAGGGCGACACCACCGTGATCGAGCTGGCGGGCGAACTGGACGCCAAGACCGCGCCGGACTTCCACCAGACCATCGAGAAGGCCGCCGGGCACGGCACCAGCACCGTCGAGATCAGGATGGCCGGCGTCGGCTACATGGCCAGCGCCGGACTGCGCTCCCTGGTCTTCGCCCAGCAGAAGGTGGCGGACCACGTCACCATCAAGGTGGTCGGCGCCATCGAGCCCGTCTCCCGGACCATCCGGACGGCCGGGCTCGACCGCAGCATCGTGCTCTCCGATGACTGAGACCGACCGGGACCGATGACCTCGGGTCCGGTGGACGACGTGGTCAGGGCGGCGCGGACGCCCGCGGAGCTGGAAGTGCCGGCCTCGCTGGCGGCACTGGGCGCCATCGCCTCGTTCGTCCTGCGGCTGGCGGCGGGAGCGGGCCTGGACAAGGGCTCCGCGTACCGGATCCGGCTGGCCGTGGACGAGCTGGCCACGAACGTCGTGATGCACGGATACCGGGGCGGCGACGGGCGGATCACCGTCCGCGGCCGCTCCGGGCCGGGCCGGGTGCAGATCTCCATAGAGGACTCCGCGCCGGCCTTCGACCCCGCCCAGGGGCGACTGCCGCCCGATCCGGGGACCGCCCCGGAGCGGCGCCGGATCGGCGGGCTCGGCATCCACCTGGCACTGACCAGCGTGGACGAGTTCGACTACGTACGCAGGGACGGCCGCAACATCAGCACGCTGACAGTGATGGCTGAGGGGACGGACCCATGCCCTCCACGACCGTGATCATCCTCGACGAGTACCCGCCACCGCCCATCGAACTGCTCGACGCGCTCGGGGACATGGGGGCGGAGCTCGTCCCGCGCAACCTGCCCGAACTGCTGGCCGGGCCACTGGAGGAACTGCCCGAAGCCGATGTGCTGCTCGTCCCCGCCGAGGCGGACGGGGAGTCGGTGCGAACGGCCGTGCGCAGACTGCGCCGCTGGGCCGGCGCCCCCATCGTGGTCGTCTGGACCGTGACGGGGTTCGCCGCCCTGGAGGAACACGTCCGGCTCGGCCACGACTACCTCGTACCGCCCTTCCTGCCCTCCCTCGTCGGGGCCCGGCTGCACAGCTGCTCGGAGCGCGCCGGACTCGGCCGCACCCTGCGCGAGGCCGACGCCCGCGCCGAACTCATGGGCTACGAGAAGGAGTTGGAGATCGGCCGGGAGATCCAGGCCGGCTTCCTGCCCGAATCGCTGCCCGTCCCCGACGGCTGGGAGATCGACGTACGGTTCCGGCCCGCCCGGCAGGTCGCCGGGGACTTCTACGACGTCTTCGAGCTCTCCCGCGGCCGCCGGCTCGCCTTCGTCGTCGCCGACGTCTGCGACAAGGGGGTCGGCGCCGCGCTCTTCATGGCACTCATCCGCTCCCTGCTGCGGCACACCGCCGAGAACAGCGGGCTCCAGCACCTGGTGGCCGCGGGCCGCACCGGCAACAGCCGGCGCATCCCGGTCGTCGGCGCCACCCCGCTGCTCAACGCGGTCACCGCCACCAACGGCTACCTCACCCGCAACCACCTGCGGCAGGGCTACTTCGCCACGCTCTTCTTCGGAGTGCTCGACCCGCTCACCGGGTCCCTGGTCTACATCAACGGCGGTCACAACCCGCCGCTGCTGCTGGCCGCCGACGGCGGGGAACCGCTCGCCCTGGAGGTCACCGGACCCGCCGTCGGGGTGCTCCCCGACTGCGTGTACACGCTCGGCTACGCCCAGTTGAACCCCGGCGACACCCTCTTCGTGTTCACCGACGGAGTGCCCGAGGCGCGCTGCCCCAACGGCAGCTTCCTCGGCGACGAGCGGATGCTGGAGCTGCTCTCCGGCCCCCCGGTGAGCGGCAGGGAGGTGGTCGACCGGATGGACACGGCCGTACGCGAACACACCGGAACAGCCGAACAGCACGACGACGTCACCATGCTGGCCCTGCACCGGCCACGTGCGGCGCGGGGGCCGCACGGGCACCGGCCGGCGGTGGCCTGATGACCCGGATCATCGTGGTGCACTCGTACCGCGGCGGTACCGGGAAGTCCTCGGTGCTGGCGAACCTGGCCCTGCTCATCGCGGGGGAGGGGCGCCGGGTGGGGGTGATCGACACCGACATCCAGTCGCCCACCCTGGACCTGCTCTTCCGGCTCGGCCCCGGCCCCTCGCTGGCCGACTACCTGCTCGGGCGGTGCGAGATCGAGGCCGCCGCCCAGGAGGTTTTGCCCGGGCTGTACGTCGTACCGGCCCGGACCGGGACGGCCGCGCTGCGCGAGCTCATGACCACCGGCTACGACGTCGGGCTGCTTCCCGAGGGCTTCGACCGGCTGGCCGGACACCACGCCCTCGACGTCCTGCTCCTGGACACCCACGCCGGGCTCAACAACGAGTCGGTCACCGCCATGGCGAGCGCCGACGTACTGATGATCATGGCGCGGGCCGACCGGATCGACCTCCTCGGGGTCGAGGAGACCATCGCCCTGACCGGCCGGCTCGCCTGCCGCCGGACCCTGGTGATGAGCATGGCCCCCGAGGGCATCGACCGGGAGGCGGCCCGGCGGCGTGCCGAGGACGTCTACTGCACCCCCCTGGCCGGAATCCTGCCCTATGTGCCGGAAATGGCCGCGCTGTACGGCGAACGCATATTCGCAGAAGCCCATCCCGACCACCCCCTGGTCGGTGAATTCCGCACCATCATCTCGGCGTTGGACGCACGTGACGAAGTATCGCGGGCCTGACGTCACCCCCTTACGCCCCTAGCCGGGGGGCGTGTTGAATCGGCAGCGAATCCAGACCAAGGAGAGAGTCATGAAGATTCTCGTCGTCATGACGGCCAAGGCCACGCTTCATCTGCTGGACGGGGAACAGCACCCCTCGGGATTCTGGGCCGAGGAATTCGCCGTGCCCTTTTCCCTCTTCAAGGCCGCCGGGCACACCGTGGACGTGGCCACGATCGCGGGCCGCGCTCCGACGGTCGACCAGACCAGCATCGACCCCCAGTTCCTGCGCTGGGTCCGCCCGGAGGGCTCGCCGGACGAGGACGCCGCCAACGCGGCCGAGTACGTACGGGTCATCGAGGACACCCCGCAGCTGAGAAGCCCGATCGCCCTGGAGACCCTGGGCGAGAAGGACATCGCGGACTACGACGGCATCTACATCAGCGGCGGTCACGGGGCCATCGGCGACCTGCCCAAGTCCGACGAGCTCGCCCAGATCCTGCGCTGGGCCATCGCCCAGGACAAGCCGCTCGCCACCGTCTGCCACGGCCACACCGCACTGCTCGCGCTGCGCGACGGCGAGGGCCGCTGGCCCTTCGAGGGCTACCGGATGACGGCCTTCTCGCACAGCGAGGAGCTGGTCACCAACATGGCGGGGCGCCTCCCGCTGATCCTGGAGGCCGAACTCACCCGGCTCGGCGCCCGCTACGAGAAGGCCGAGGCGATCTGGGACTCGCACGTGGTCGTGGACCGCAGGCTCACCACCGGCCAGAACCCCTACTCCTCCCGGGCTCTCGCCGAAACCTTCCTGACCCAGCTCCCGCAGGGCTAGCCGGACCGCCCTGCCCCCGTACACCGACACCGGAAGGCAGCCCTCAGTCATGACCGAGCGCGCGATCAGCGACCAGCCCTTGGCCAACCCCGGGAAACTGTTCATCGGCGGCAAGTGGGTCTCGGCCCAGGACGGCCGTACCGAAGCGGACATCAGCCCCGTGGACGGCCGGGAGATCGTACCGGTGGCCCAGGCGGCCGCCGCCGACGCGGACGCGGCCGTGGCCGCTGCCCGCCGGGCGTTCGAGGAAGGTCCCTGGAGCAGACTCTCCGCACAGGAGCGCGCGCTGCGGCTGAACCGGGTCGGTGAGCTCATCGAGCGCGATCTGGAGGAGATCGCCATGCTGGAGACGGTGGACATGGGCAAGCCGTTCGCCTTCTCCTCCACGGTCGACGCCCCCATGGCCGCGCAGCTCATGCACTACTACGCCGGCGCCGTGACCCGGGTGGACGGCTCCTCCCGGGCCCCGGCCGGCGGGCAGCTCGCCTACACCCTGCGCGAGCCGGTGGGCGTGGTGTGCGCCATCACCCCGTTCAACTTCCCGCTGCTGCTGTCCATGACGAAGATCGCCCCGGCCCTCGCGGCCGGGAACACGGTCGTCCACAAGCCCTCGCCCGCCACCCCGCTGACCGCCCTGAAGATCGCCGAGCTGTTCCAGGAGGCGGAGATCCCGGACGGGGTACTCAACGTCATCACCGGTCCGGGCGTGGAACTGGGCGAGACCCTCACCGACCACCCGGGCATCGACAAGATCGCCTTCACCGGCTCCACCGCGGTCGGCCAGTCGATCATCCGGAAGTCGGCCGGCACCCTGAAGAAGGTGACGATGGAGCTCGGCGGCAAGTCCGCCAACATCATCTTCGCCGATGCCGACCTCGACGCCGCCGAGGAACTGGCCTTCTTCGGCATCTACTACAACAAGGGCGAGATCTGCACCGCCGGCTCCCGGCTGCTGCTCCAGCGCCCCATCCACGACGAGATGGTCGAGCGGCTCGTCACCCGGGCCGCCGCCCTCAAGCCGGGCGACCCGCGCGACCCGGCGACCCTCTTCGGACCGCTCGCCCACCGGGGCCAGTTCGACAAGGTCAGCTCGTACATCGAGATCGGCGAGAAGGAAGGCGCCGTCCTGCGCACGGGCGGCACCGGCTGGACCCCCGAAGGGGCCTCGGTCGAAGGCCTGTACTTCCTGCCGACCGTGTTCACGGGCGTGGACAACGGCATGCGGATCGCCCAGGAGGAGATCTTCGGCCCGGTCCTGTCGATCATCCCCTTCGACACCGAGGCGGACGCCGTACGCATCGCGAACGACAGCGCGTACGGACTCGCCGCCGGGGTCCACACCAAGGACCTGCGCCGCGCCCACCGCGTCGCCTCGCAGATCAAGGCCGGGACGGTCTGGGTCAATTGCTACAACCAGTACGACCCCTCCGTGCCCTACGGCGGCTACAAGGCCTCCGGGTACGGGCGCGAGTGCGGCCCCGAATCCCTGGAGAGCTACACCCAGACCAAGTCGGTCTGGATCGGCATGGACTGACCTGGGGCGCACCGTCCCGGAACCTACCTGAGGAGCCCTCATGCGGATCGGCATCATCGGTACCGGGCGGATCGGCTCGACCCTGGCCAGGATCCTGGTGGCGGCGCACCACGAGGTCGTGCTCGCCAACGCCCGGGGGCCGCGGAGCCTCGCACCGCTGGTGGCCGAACTGGGCCCCGCGGCCTCGGCGGCGCACCCCGCCGAGGCCGCGGCATCGGCCGAAGTCCTGGTGCTGATGGTGCCGTTCGACAGCGTCCAGGGGCTGCTGCCCCAGGACGCCGTACGCGACACCGTGCTGGTCGACGCCACCAACGCGTTCAGCGGACCCGGCGCGCCCCGCGATCTGGGCGGGCGGGGCTCCAGCGAGCTCGTCGCCGACTGGTATCCCGGCGTACGGATCGTGAAATCCCTGAACACCATGCATTTCGAGACACTCGCCGTCGCCGGCACCTCGCAGGGCCCGCGTCTGGCCCATTTCACGGCGGGCGACGACGGAAAAGCGAAGGAAATCGTCGCGGGAATCATCACGGATCTCGGATTCGCCCCCGTCGACACCGGCCCGCTGCACTCCGGAGGAATTCTCCAGCAGCCCGGCGGGCCCCTCTTCAACCGGCCGCTCACGGAAGCGCAGGCGCTGGCATGGACCTCACACTGAACGTGAACGGAAGACCCGAGCAGTTCTCGGCCGAGCCGAACGAACTGCTCGTCGAACGGCTCCGCGACGGCCTGGGGCTGACCGGCACCAAGGTCGGCTGCGACACCGGCCAGTGCGGCTCCTGCGTGGTCCGGCTCGACGGCCGGTCCGTCAAGAGCTGCCTGATCCTCACCGCGTCGGCCGCCGGCTCCGCGGTGACCACCATCGAGGGCGTCACCACCCCGGGCGGTGAACTGGACGGCCTCCAGGAGGCCCTGCGCCAGGAGCACGGCACCCAGTGCGGCTTCTGCACCCCCGGCATGGTCATGGCCCTCGGTGAACTCGTCGACAACACCGCCGCCGACCTCGAAGGACCCACCGAGCCCGAGATCCGCGAATGGCTCACCGGCAACCTGTGCCGCTGCACCGGCTACCACAGCGTCGTACGGGGAGTGCAGCGCGCCTGCTCCGCCGCCCGCGCCGCCGGACAGGAGGTGTGAGAACCATGACCACAGTGACGGGGGAAGCACCCCTCCAGGGCAGCGGAGTGCTCGGGCAGCCGCTGGACAGCCGCGAGGACCCGCAGCTCCTGCGCGGGGAAGCCGTGTACGTGGCCGACATCAACCTGCCCGGCACCGCCCACATGGCGATCCTCGGCAGCCCGGTGGCCCACGCGAAGATCCTCTCCATCGAGACCAAGGCCGCCGAGCAGCTGCCCGGCGTGCTCAAGGTGGCCACCGCCGCCGACTTCACCGACGTGATGCCGCTGCCGTGCATCTGGATACCCGGCGGGGTCGAGAGCCACTTCCCGCCCCACCCCTACGGACTTCCCGGCGCCCGCCCGGTGCTGACGGGTGACACCGTGCGCCACGTCGGCGACCCCATCGCCGTGGTCGTCGCCGAGACCCCGCGCCAGGCCACCGCCGCGCTGGCCGCGATCTCCGTCGAGTACGAGCCGCTGCCCGTGGTCACCCGGGCCGACGAGGCCCTCGCCGAAGGCGCGCCCCAGCTGCACGAGGCCGTCCCCGGCAACCTCAACGCGTACTGGACCTGCGGGGACAAGGACCGCACCGACGCGGCCATCGCCGCGGCCGAGGTCACCGTGGAACTGGACCTGGTCAACCAGCGCACCATCAACAGCCCCATAGAGCCGCGCGGTGCGGTCGGCGACTACAACGCCGCCACCGGCGAATACACGCTCTACGCCTCCACCCAGGGGCCGCACAACCACCGCTTCCTGCTCTCCGCGCTGGTCCTCGGCATCCCCTTCAACAAGCTCCGCGTGGTCGCCCCGACCGTGGGCGGCAGCTTCGGCACCAAGGGGTACCTGTACCCCGACATGCCGCTGGTGCTGCTCCTCTCCAAGGCGCTGGGCCGGCCGGTGAAATGGGTGGACACCCGCACCGGGCTGATGAACTCCACCGTCCAGGGCCGCGACCACCGACAGCACGTCACCCTGGCCGGCACCCGCGACGGCCGGATCACCGCCGTACGGGCCACCAGCTACGCCAACCTCGGCGCGTACCCCTCCACGATCGGCCCCGGCGTCGCCACCGCCCTGATGGGCCGGTCCATCAGCGGCATGTACGAGATCGACGCCGCCTTCTGCGAGGTCTACGCCGCCTTCACCAACACCGTCTCGCTCGGCGCCCAGCGCGGCAGCGGCCGCGCCGAGGCCGCGTTCCTGATGGAACGGCTCGTCGACCGGTACGCCTCCGAGATCGGCATGGACCCGGCGGCCGTGCGCCGCAAGAACCTGGTGCCGAAGGAGAAGTTCCCGTACGACAACGGCCTCGGCTGGACCTACGACTCCGGGGACTACCAGCTCAACTTCGACCGGGCGATGGAGCTTTCCGGCTACGCGGACATGTCCGCCCGCAAGACCGAGGCCCGCGCCCGCGGCAAACGGCTCGGCGTCGGCATCGCCTCGTACGTCGCGATCTGCGGGGTCGGCCCCTCCACCCGCATGTCCAAGGAGGGCATGCTGGGCGGTACGTGGGAGAGCGCCAACATCCGCGTCCACCCGACCGGCGAGGTCACCGTCACCGTGGGCTCCGCCTCCACCGGACAGAGCCACGGCACCGTCTTCGCGCAGGTCGCCGCCGACGAGCTCGGCATCGACCCCGCGCAGGTCCAGGTGTACGAGGGGGACACGCTCAAGGCCCCGTACGGCCAGGGCACTTACGGCTCGCGCTCCTACAGCATGGCCGCGCCCGCAATCGCCCTCACCGCCCGGAAGATCAAGGCCAAGCTGATCAAGGCCGGAGCCGTGTTCCTCGGCGTCCCCGAGGACAAGGTCGTCTACGAGGGCGGCAAGGTCCACGAAGAGGGCAACGAGGAGAACGCCAAAACCTTCGCCGAACTGGCGATGGCCATGTGGTACGGCTGGGGACTGCCCCCCGAGATCGAACCGGCCCTCGACGAGACCACCCACTTCGACCCGCCGGACTTCAACTACCCCTTCGGGACGCACGTCGCCGTGGTCGAGATCGACGAACTGACCGGCGAAACCGAGGTGGTGGCCTACACCGCCGTCGACGACGCCGGCAACATCGGCAACCCGAAGGTGGTTCTCGGCCAGATCGAGGGCAGCATCGTGCACGGCCTCGGCCAGGCCCTGATGGAGGCCGCCGAGTACGACGGGAACGGGCTCCTGATCAGCCGCGACCTGGGCCACTACGCCCTGCCGCGCGCCATCGACGCGCCCTTCTTCTCCCTCGGGAAGACGGTCACCCCCTCCCCGCACAACCCGCTGGGGGCCAAGGGTGCGGGCGAGATCGCCACCGTCCCGCCCGCCGCCGCGGTCGTCAACGCCGTCGTCGACGCCCTCTCCGACCTGGGCGTCCAGCACATCGACATGCCGCTCACCCCCGAGAAGGTCTGGCGCCGCATGAGAGGGGAAGCCCAGTGATCCTCACCGAGTTCGACTACGTCCGGCCCGCCGGCCTGGACGAGGCCCTGACCCTGCTCGCCGGCCGCCCCGGAGCCCGGGTGCTGGCCGGCGGACAGAGCCTGCTGCCCGGCCTGCGCGCCGGGGAGGAACGCGCGGCCCTGCTCGTGGACGTACGCCGCCTGGAGGAACTCCGGGGCATCGGGCAGACCGCCGACGGGACCGCCGGGATCCGGATCGGGGCGCTCACCCCCCTCGCGGAACTCGCCGCCCACCCGCTGCTGCTGGCCGAGGCCCCCGAGCTCGCCGCCGCGGCCCGCGCCAACGGCGACCCCCAGGTCCGCAACCTCGGCACCGCCGGCGGGAACCTCGCCGCCGGTGGACGCGCCACCGACCTGCCGGTCGCCGCCATCGCCGCCGGGGCCACCGTCGAACTAGCCGGACCCGGCGGGCCGTTCACCGTCACCGCCGAGGAACTCGCCGCCTCCGGGGTCCCGGCGGGCACCCTCGTCACCGCCCTGCTGGTGCCCGCCGCCGGACGGGCCGGCGCCTTCACGAAGACCGCGGACCGGGCGACCCGCTACCCGGTGTGCGCCACCGCCGTACGGATCACCCCCGACGGGCCGCGCATCGCGGTCGCCGGAGCCACCGCCCGCCCGGTGCGGCTGCGCGGGGTCGAAGACCGGCTGCGCGGAGGCCCGTACACGACGGAGGCCGTGCTCGCGGCCTTCCGCGCCGAGCCCCGGGAGCTGTTCGTCCCGGGACGCGGCACCTCGGCCGAGTACCTCGGCCATCTGGCGGGGGTGCTCACCGCCCGCGCGCTCGCGAGGGCGGCCCAGGCACCCGCCTGACCGTCCACCACGGGGGAGTTGAAGCAGTGGAACCGCGCCCATCGACCACACGGTCCGAACCGACCGCGCCGACCGCGACCGCCACGGGGGTCACCTTGCACCCAGCCGCCGACGCGGCCAGTGCGCCCAGAGGCTCGGGTTTCTGGGTGGTGGGCGCGGTCCTCGTCCTGCTGATGCTCTCCTCCTCCGTCCCGTCCGCCCTCTACGTGCTCTACCAGCAGAAATGGGGCCTGTCCTCCGGCGTGATCACGGTGGTCTTCGCCGTCTACGCCGTCACCGTGCTCGCCGGGCTCCTGCTGTTCGGGTCGCTGTCCGACACCCTCGGCCGGCGGCCCGTGCTCGGCGCCGGGCTGGTCCTCGCCATCGTCTCCATGGGCCTGTTCGCCGGCGCCCGGGGGCTCGGACTGCTGCTCGCGGCCCGCGCCGTACAGGGGCTCGCGGTGGGCCTCGCCACCGGAGCCATGGGCGCCGCCCTGCTGGAACTCGCCCCGCGCTCCCGGCCCGCGCTCGGCGCCCAGGTCAACAGCGCCGGCCCCACCATCGGCATCGGCCTCGGCGGGATCGGCGCCGGGCTCCTGGTCCAGTACGCGCCCGCGCCGACCGTACTGACCTACCTGCTGCTCGTCGGGGCCTTCGCCGTCACCCTGGTCGGCGTCGTGCGGATGCGGGAGAGCGCCCCGGCGGCCCGGGTCGGGCCGGGTGGAGCCGGCGCCGGCCGGGAGCGGGGCCGCCTGCGGGTCGCGCCGCACCGGATCCGGATCCCCGCCGCCGCGCGCGGCCGCTTCGCCGTGCTCATCCTGACCATCGTGGCCGTCTGGTCGGTCGGCGGGTTCTACCTCTCGCTCGGCCCGCACCTGGCCCTCTCCCTGCTCCGGTCCACCAACTACCTGGCCGGCGGAGCCACCGTGGCCCTCCTCGCGGGCGCCGCCACCGCCGCCCAGCTGCTCCTCGGCCGCACGGAGGCCCTGCGCACCGCCGTCATCGGACTGCTCGGCCTGCTGAGCGGTCTGGCCCTGGTCCTGCTCGGCCTCGGACTCGGCTCGGCCCCCGTGTTCCTCGTGGCCACCGCCGTCCTCGGGGCCGGCTGGGGCGCCGCCTTCCTCGGTTCCTTCCGGGCACTCAGCGCCCTCGCCGAACCGGCCCACCGCGGCGAACTGACCGCCGCCGTCTACGTCTTCGCGTACCTCGCGATGAGCGTGCCGGCGGTCCTCGCCGGGCTGTTCACCAACATCCACGGCCTGCACCGGACTTCGGTCGGCTTCATGGCGGCCGTCGCCGCGGTGTGCGCGCTGGCCCTGTTCGCCACCCTGCGGCTGGCCGCCCGCACCCGGTCGGAGGGGAGCACGGTATGAACGACGCCACCGCACGGGACACCACCGCACGGGACACCACCGCACTACGGGCGGCCCTGCACGGGCTGGAGATCTTCGCGGGGCTCACCGGGGAGCAGCTGGACTGGCTGGTCTCGGTCTCCGAACCGCGGGTGCTCGCCGACGGGGAGATCCTCTTCCGGGACGGCGAGGAGGCGACCGGCTTCCACGTCCTGCTCTCCGGCGGGCTCGTGGTGACCAAGGTGGTCGACGGCCGGGAGGAGGTCCTGACCCGGCACTCCACCGAGGAGGAGAGCGCCGCCGCCGACGACCACGACGGCAAACCCGCGGCGGCGCACCGCTTCACCGGCGAACTGCCGCTGCTCACGGACGGGGCGTACGTGGCCACGGCGGCCGCGAGCGGACCGGCCACCACCGTGGTGGCGTACCCCAAGCCCGTCTTCTTCGAGATGCTGACCCGCTGCCACGGGGTGGCCGCCGTACTGATCCCCGTGCTGGCCTGGCGGATCAAGTCCTCGGAGGTCCAGGCCCGCAAACGGGCCACCGTCGAGGCGCTGGGCACCCTGGCCGCGGGCCTCGCGCACGAGCTGAACAACCCCGCCGCCGCCGTCGCCCGCGCCGCGCAGGAACTGGCGCCCGCCCTGGAGCAGCTGACCCGGACCGCCCAGGCCTGGGGATCGGCCGCCACCGGCACGGAGCGCTCCGTATTCGACCGGCTGGCCGACGAGCTGGACAAGGTGGCGCCGCCGGTGGTCAGCGATCCGTTCGCCCAGGCGGACGCCGAGGAGGAGATCGCCGACTGGGCCGAGGAGGCGGGCGCCGAGCGTCCCGGACTGCTCGGCTCGGGGGTCTCCGACCTCGGGCTGGAGCTGGGCTGGCTGCTGGAGCGGCTGGAGGGGGTCGGCGAGCCGGCCCTGCCCGCCGCCCTGGACCATCTCGCGGCCCTCCTGGAGATCCGCTCGCTCGCCGCCGAGCTGCGGGCGGCCGGTCCGCGGATCTCCCAGCTCGTGTCGGCCACCCGGGATTACGCCAATCTCGACCGGGCCCCCGAACAGCGCTTCGCGGTGACCGACGGACTGGAGAACACGCTGGTCGTACTGCGTGCCAAGCTCGCCGGGATCACCATCGTGCGTGCGTACGAACCGGATCTACCCGAACTGACGGGCTATCCCAGCGAGTTGAACCAGGTGTGGACCAACCTGGTCGACAACGCCTCGGCGGCCATGGACGGAGCCGGCACGCTCACCCTGCGTGCCCGGATCGAGGGCGTCTGCATGGTCGTGGAGATCGCCGACACGGGCTCGGGAATCCCGGCGGAATCCCTGCCGAGGATCTTCGAACCCTTCTACACCACCAAGGACGTGGGGAAGGGCACGGGTCTCGGGCTGCACCTCAGCTACCGCATCGTGACCCAGCGCCACCACGGTTCGATCACGGCCCACTCGCGTCCGGGGGAGACCCGGATGACCGTCCGGCTGCCGCTCTCCGGCACCGACCCGGGCTGCGCCGCACCCACCGACCCGTCCAGCGACGGCAGTTCAGACAGTGCCAGTTCGGACAGCGGCAGTTCCCGCCCCAGTTGAACGAATGGAGTCGACATGACCAAGTACGACATCGCCACACTGCACCCGGTGTTCGTCCGTCAGATGGAGGCGCTGGCCGCGCTGGACATCGAGGCGGTGATGAAGAACTACACCGAGGACGCCGTGCTGTTGCGCTTCGAGGGCGTCTCGGTCGGCATCGAAGCGGTGCGCGAGACCTTCACCGGCTACCTGACGGTGAAGCCCACCCTCGTGGAACTGCAGGAATACATCGAGACCGAGGACACGATCTTCTACCGGGCGATCATGAACCTGAACGGTGAACCGGAGCACGCGTTCGGGACGCTCGTGGTCCGCGATGGCCGGATCTGGCGGCAGACGGCGGGATTCGGCGGCTGACGCCCGATATCTGGGTAGCGTGTGCGGGGAGGGCGGGGCAGAGTCCTCCCCGTGCGCGTGAGACCGTGTGCGCGGTGCGGCCGAAGGGGAGGTCATGGAACAGGAAACAAACAGGGTCGAGGCATTCAGCGACGGCGTATTCGCCATCGTGGTCACGATTCTGGTGCTGGAATTGAAGGTTCCGGAGGGTCGGGGCAGCGAGCTCTGGCACGGGCTCCTGGAACAGTGGCCGCACTATGCGGCGTACGTCGTGAGCTTCCTGATCATCGGCGTCATGTGGGTCAACCACCACACCATCTTCAGCCACCTGAAGCGCGTCGACCGGCCCCTGTTGTTCCTGAATCTCCTGGTGCTCATGGTGGTATCGGTGATTCCGTACACCACCAACATCCTCGCCGAACACCTCATGGACGGGGATTCGGCCAACGTGGCCGCGGTTCTCTACAGCGTCTGGACCGTGGTCTACGCCCTCGCCTTCCTCGCTTTCTGGTGGTACGTCACCCAGGTCGGGCACCTTTTCCACGAAGCGGTGGACAAAGAAGGCGCCCGCGCGACCCGGTTGAGATTCGGACTCGGCGCGATCGCATACCCCTTGACCGTCGTCCTGTCCTTCTTCTCCGCTCCGCTCACTCTCGTCGCACACTTCCTGATCGCGCTCTATTATGCGGCGAACCAGATCCCCATCCCCCTCGTGGTAGAGGAAGAGCGGCTCGAAACTGCCAGCGACCTCAGGAAGTAGCCGCAGGGGCCTACGGCCGTTCTCCACGGTCAAGTAGGGTATTGGATCTAGCTGGTCGCGGGGGAGGCCCAGATGGCTCGCGTAGTCCTGCCGGAGGAATCCACCAGGGAAATCTCCGAATTGATCGACGTACTGATCTCGCTCTTCTTCGAATCATTACCCCGGCGGGACCAGCGAAACTGGGCCCGCGTATATCTGAACGGCCTCGTGCGGACCAGCGGAAAGAAAACAATCCGTAACATCGCCGGAACGGGGGCCAGTTCCGTCGAGCAGAGCCTCCAGCAGTTCATCAGCAAATCCCCCTGGGACTGGACCCCCGTCCGCCGTTCCCTGGCCCAGCACCTCGAACGCACCGCCCAGCGCCCGCTGGCCTGGGTGGTCCGGCCGATGGTCATCGAGAAGGCCGGCGACCGCTCGGTCGGCGTCGGCCGCCAGTTCGTCCCCCAGCTCGGCCGCACCGCCAACTGCCAGCAGGCCAGCGGGATCTGGCTCGCATCCAGCGAAGCCGGATTCCCCGTCGAATGGACCCTCACCCTCCCCGGGCCCTGGACGGCCGAACTCCTGCGCCGCCGCAGGGCCGGCATCCCCGATACCGCCCGCTCGCTCACCCCCGCCCAGGACGCGGTACACGCGGTCCAGCGGATGGCCGCCACCTGGCAACTCCAGCGCAGGCCCGTGGTGATGGAGGTCTCCAACACCGAACTCCCGCAGTGCGTCGAATCCTTCGCGCTCCAGGACATCCCGTTCGTATTCAAAGTGGACGGCACCCTGCCCGTCTCCTTCGGCGGGGCCGGCCGGCACAAACCCGGGCCGCACACCGCGCCCGCCCGCGAACTCATCGACTCCCTGCGCTCCCAGCGCCGCGTCGTCGAATGGACCCGGCACGGCCGTGCCGAGGGGGCGGTGACCCTGCTGACCTCGGCCGCCATCTTCGCCACCCCCGGCGAGGACCGGCTCCTCAGCGTGCCGCCCACCCCGCTGCTGCTGGTCGGAGCGTGGACCGAAGCGGCCCTGCTGCCCTCGGAGTTCTGGATCACCAACATCGGGGACCGGCCGCTCGCGCAGCTGTTCCTGCTCGCCAAGCTCACCGACCGGGTCGCGCTGGACTTCGCCGAGGTGTGCGAACCCGCCGGCATCCGGGACTTCGAAGGCCGCTCCTTCCGGGGCTGGCACCACCACGCCACCCTCGCCAGCGTCGCCCACGCCGCGATGCTGCTGGGCCAGCGCGGACGGGGCACCTTCCCGCCGAAACCTGAGCCGTACCCCGGCCCGGCCCGTGCCGCCGGCACCGCGCGCGCCGCCGCCCACGCGGCCCCGCCCCCGGTGTTCCCGCCGAGACCGGTCATCCCCGGGCAGAGCCCGCGCCGCGAATACATCCGCTGATGCTCGACATCGCCGCGGAGCTACGCGCGTGGTACGCCTCCGGCCGGGACTTCGCGGTGGCCACGGTGGTCGCCGTCAGCGGCAGCGCGCCGCGCGGACCGGGCGCCTCACTGGCCGTGGACGCCGAGGGCACCGCGCTGGGGTCCCTCTCCGGGGGCTGCGTGGAGTCCGCCGTCCACGAGATGTGCCTGGAGGCCATGGCCTCCGGCGAAGGCGGCGTGCACCGCTTCGGATACAGCGACGACGACGCCTTCGCGGTCGGGCTGACCTGCGGGGGGATCCTCGACGTCCTGATCACCCCGGTCCGCCGGGACGACCCCGTGCGGCCCGTCATCGGTGCGGTGCTCGACGCCGCCGGCTGCGGGACCCGCAGCGCGCTGGGCCGGGTGGTCTGCGGCCCGCCCGGGCAGCTGGGCCGGGCGCTGGCCGTGCACGCCGACGGCTCCTACGAGGGCTGCCTGGGCGGGGGCGCCGAGCTGAACGAGGCCGCCGCCGCGCGGGTGGGGGCCCTGCTCGCGGCCGGGCGCACCGGCACCGCCGAGCTGGGCACGGCGGGCGGGCTGTGCGGGCAGCCGCTGACCCTGCTGGTCGAGTCGGCCGCCGAACCGCCCCGGCTGCTCGTCTACGGGGCCATCGACTTCGCCGCCGCCCTCACCCGGATCGGGGCCTTCCTGGGCCACCGGGTCACGGTGTGCGACGCCCGGCCGGTCTTCGTCACGGCCGCCCGGTTCCCCGAAGCCGACGAGGTGGTCGTGGACTGGCCGCACCGGCACCTCGCGGCGGAGTGGGAGGCGGGCCGGCTGGATGCCCGTACGGCGGTGTGCGTCCTGACGCACGACGCCAAGTTCGACATCCCGCTGCTGACGCTCGCGCTGCGGCTGCCCGTGGGATACGTGGGGGCGATGGGATCGCGGCGCACCCACGCCGAGCGGACCGCGCGGCTGCGCGCGGAGGGTCTGCCGGCGGCCGCGCTGGCCAGGCTCCGGTCACCGATCGGTCTGGACCTCGGCGGGGGGACCCCCGAGGAGACGGCCCTGGCCATCGCCGCCGAGTTCACGGCGGTGCGGTACGGGAGGGAAGGAACGATTCTCCCGCTCACGCGGCGCCGGGGCCCGGTCCACCGGCCGATGACCCCACCGGCCCCACCGGCCCCACCGGCCCCACCGGCCCCACCGGCCCCGCCGCCCCGTGTCCAGACGGCCGCCGCCGTCCGCGGCAGGTCCGAAGTTCCGTAGGACAGGTCCGAAGTCCCGTAGGAAACGACCATCCGGATCAAAATGTCCTGGACGATCGCCCCGGGCGGTGTGAACGCCAGGTCGTGGGAGAATGAAGTACGTGCGTTCCTCGGCTGCCCTGTCGGGGTTACCTCCGATCGACTGGGATGTTCAGCACGTGCGTTTCCTCAATGACCTGAAGCCGCCGTACGACCTGACGTACGACGATGTATTCATGGTGCCGAGCCGCTCCGCGGTCGGTTCCCGCCAGGGCGTCGACCTCTCGGCGCCCGACGGCACCGGCACCACCATTCCGCTGGTCGTGGCCAACATGACCGCCATCGCCGGCCGCCGGATGGCCGAGACGGTCGCCCGCCGCGGCGGCATCGTCGTCATCCCGCAGGACATCCCGATCGAGATCGTCACCGACGTCATCTCCTGGGTGAAGACGCGCCACCTCGTGCTCGACACCCCGATCACGCTGGCGCCCACCCAGACCGTCGCCGACGCGCTGTCCCTGCTCCCCAAGCGGGCCCACGGCGCCGGTGTCGTCGTCGACGCCGACGGCCGCCCGGTCGGCGTGGTCACCGACCACGACCTGACCGGCGTGGACCGCTTCACGCAGCTCTCCGAGGTCATGTCGAAGGAGCTCCTGCTCCTCGACGCCGACATCGACCCCCGCGAGGCGTTCAACAAGCTCGACGCCGGCCACCGCAAGCTGGCCCCCGCCGTCGACAAGGACGGCAAGCTCGTCGGCATCCTCACCCGCAAGGCCGCGCTGCGCGCGACCCTGTACACCCCCGCCACCGACGCGAACGGCAAGCTGCGCATCGCCGCCGCCGTGGGCATCAACGGCGACTTCGTCTCCAAGGCCAAGCAGCTGCTCGACGCGGGCGTGGACACGCTCGTCATCGACACCGCGCACGGCCACCAGGAATCGATGATCAGCGCGATCAAGGCCGTCCGCGCCCTCGACCCGCAGGTCCCGATCGTCGCCGGCAACATCGTCGCCGCCGAGGGCGTCAAGGACCTGATCGACGCCGGCGCCGACATCATCAAGGTCGGTGTGGGCCCCGGCGCCATGTGCACCACCCGCATGATGACCGGCGTGGGCCGCCCGCAGTTCTCCGCGGTGCTGGAGTGCGCGGCCGAGGCCAAGAAGTACGGCAAGCACGTGTGGGCCGACGGCGGCGTCCGCCACCCGCGCGACGTGGCGATGGCGCTGGCCGCCGGTGCGTCGAACGTCATGATCGGCTCCTGGTTCGCCGGTACGTACGAGTCCCCGGGCGACCTCCAGCAGTCGGCCGACGGCCGCCTGTACAAGGAGTCCTTCGGCATGGCCTCCGCGCGCGCCGTGCAGAACCGCACCTCGGAGGAGTCCGCGTACGACCGTGCGCGCAAGGGCCTCTTCGAGGAGGGCATCTCCACCTCCCGGATGTTCCTGGACCCGGCCCGTCCGGGCGTCGAGGACCTGATCGACTCGATCATCGCGGGCGTCCGTTCCTCCTGCACCTACGCCGGTGCCGCCTCCCTCGCGGAGTTCGAGGAGAAGGCCGTCGTCGGCATCCAGTCCGCGGCGGGCTACGCCGAGGGCAAGCCGCTGCACGCCAGCTGGAGCTAGTAGCCAGTAGCCGCTCTTCCCGTGGCCCCCCCCCCCCCCCCCCCCCGCGGGGGGGGGGCCCGCCGCGGGGGGGGGCGCGCCCCCCCCCCCCCCCCCCCGCGCCGCGCCGGGTGAAAAAAAAACAGCCCCCCCCCCC
>NZ_JBHYVM010000021.1:39512-79663 GCF_042750105.1 Streptomyces sp. NPDC059443
TTGCGCGGGCTGGCTATGTTTTTATAACCCCCCCCGGGGGGGGCGGTTGTCCCCCGTCCCCCCCGGCCCCGGCCCCCCCCCCCGCCCCGGGGGGGGGGGGGGGGGCCACGGTCGTTTCCGGCGAAGACGCGCCCGACGGCCCACGGGGACCGTTCGGCGACGGGAAGGGACCGGTCGGCGCAGGGCGGGCCGGGTTACGTCACGCGGCGGATGACTCCGCCACCCGACGGCAGGACGCTCACGGCATCCCGACCCGGAAGGGGTGGCCATGCCCGCGACCACCGGTACCCGCCGACGCACCGACGCCCACGCCCTGGCGCGGCTCCAGCGCGACCACGGCAAGGCGCTCTACGGTTTCCTCCTCGGCCTGACCTTCGGCGACCGCCACCGCGCCGAGGACCTCCTCCAGGAGACCCTGTTCCGCGCCTGGACCCACCCCGAGGCCCTGGAGAGCGGGACCCACGCGTCCATGCGGCCCTGGCTGTACACCGTCGGCCGGCGCGTGGCCATCGACGCCCGCCGGGCCCGGCTGTCGCGGCCCGCCGAGGTCGGGCCCGACGGGCTGGAGCAGTCGCCCGCCGACGAGGACCGCACCGAGCGGTCCGCCGCCGTCCTCGACGTCCGCGAGGCCCTGCGCTCACTCAGCCCCGATCACCGGGCCGTGCTCGTCCAGATCTACTTCCACGGGGCCAGCGTCTGCGAGGCCGCCGAAGCGCTCGGGGTACCCGCCGGTACGGTCAAGTCCCGTACGCACTACGCCCTGCGGGCCCTGCGCGACCTCCTGCCCGGCTACGATCACGGCCACCGCCGACCGTGAGCGGACCTCCAGCTTCGCCAGGATGTGCGAGACGTGCGTCTGGACGGTCCTGCGGGACAGGAAGAGGGCCGACGCGATCTCGGGATTGGTCCGGCCCCGCGCCACCAGCAGGGCCACCTTCAGCTCCGCCGGAGTCAGCGCCTCCCAGCCCCGGGCCGGCCGCCGCCGCGCCGCCCGGCTGCCGCGCCGCACGCCCAGGCTCCGCAGCCGCGCATCGGCCCGGGCGATGTCCCACCGCGCGCCCAGGGCCTCGTAGGAGGCCACCGCGCGGGTCAGCGCCGACCGCGAACCCGGCAGGTCCCCGTGCCAGGCCCGCGCCACCGCCAGGTCCTCCAGGGTCTGCCCCAGCACCAGTTCGCCCCGGGCCCGAGCCACCGCCTCCGCCAGCAGCTCCGGATCCTGGGCGAACAGCCCCCGGGAGCGCAGCAGCGCCAGTGCCGGGCCCGGATACTCCGGCAGCGCGGCCGCCGTGCGCGCGCAGGCGGCGACCGCCGAGCGGGCCGTGTCCGTGTCCCCGGCCTCCAGTGCGAGCCGTACGGCCTCCGACAGCGCCCAGGCGCGGTCGAAGGCCACCGCCTCGTCCGCGACGTCCTCCAGCGCGGGCCGCAGCGCGTCCACCGCCTCACGGACGCGCCCGTCCCGCTCCGCGAGCAGGGACCGCGCCAGCAGGATGTGCGCGATGTGCCGGCGGGCCGAGGGCGGCGCGCACGCGTCCGGCGCGAGCTTCGCCAACTCGGCGTGCGCCGCGTCCCGTTCGCCCCGGTGTCCCATGACCAGCGCGCGCAGCCCGTGCGTCACCACCGGCAGCCAGCCGTCCGAGACCGGCAGGCCCTGCGCCCGGGCGAGACCGGCCAGCGCCGCGTCCCAGTCGCCGAGCCGGTAGTCGAGAGCGGCCAGCAGCACCTCCGTCACCACCAGCCGACCGGTGGACCCGGTCCGGGCCGCCAGCTCCCGGGCCTCCCGCAGCGCTCCCGCCGCCACCTGCGGCTCGTCGAACCGCAGGTGCCCCTCGGCCTGGTTCGCGAGCAGCAGCAGCCGCATGTCGTTGGCGGCCGGACTGCGCCGGGCGTACGCGATGCCCGCCGCGACCCGGCCGAGCGACTCCCGGCCCCGGTTCAGGTGGAACAGGGCGAAGGACATGGCGTGTTCGGCCTCCGCCCCGCACAGCGGATCGCCGAGCCGCGCCGCCTCCGCGACCAGCGGCCCGGCCAGCGCGTACGCCTGCGCCGGCCGGTGCAGATCGGCCAGCGCCAGCACCCGGCACGCCTCCAGGCGCAGCCGCAGCAGGGGGCAGGCGACCTGCTCGGCCAGCGCGTCCTCGGTGACCGCCAGCGAACCGGCCATGTCCCCCTGGATCATCAGCGCCGACACCAGCTTGAAGGCCAGCGCGGCCCGCCGCTCCGGGTCCTCGGCCCGCTCCCGCAAGGTGGCGAGGAGCTCCGCCGACTCGGGGCGGCGCAGCATCAGGGCGGCGTCGGCGAGGCCGTCCTCCAGGGCTTGCCGGTGCGGGCCCTCGGCCTGGTCCACGGCCCGGCGCAGCAGCACGGCCGCCGTCTCGGGCGCCCGCGCGATCAGGGCCTGGGCCGACCGCGCCGTCCACCGCAGTGCCCACCGGTCCAGCGCCCCGCCGCCCAGCAGCTGCCCGGCCGTCCGGGCGGGATCGAGCCCGGCCCCGGCGAAGGCCCGCGCGGCCTCCTGGTGCAGGGCCGTGCGGGCGGCCCGGGGCAGCGCCCCGTACAGGGCGAGCCGCACCGCGGGATGTCGGAAGCGGAGCGCGTGGCCCTCGGCCCCGCCGGGCGCCACCCCGGGGTCCGTGTCCGTCCACGTCCGCGGACTCCCCGACTCCAGGCCGCACGGCTCCAGGACGCCGGCCAGCAGCGGTTCCTCCAGGTCCGCGAGCAACTCCCGTACCGGTCTCGCCCGTACGAGGGCCAGCTCGCGCACGGTGAACGCCGGGCCGAGCAGCGCGGCGTGCCGGAGCCCGGCCGCGGCCGCAGCGGAGAGCTGCGCCAGTTCCCGGGTCACCGACTCGGGCGGCGGGGGCAGTTCCCGTACGGGCAGGGCCAGTTCGGCGGCTCCCTCGCGGAGTTCGACGACCCCGGACCAGTGCGCGAGCAGCTCCCGCAGCAGCCGGGGATTGCCGCCCGCCTGCCCGGCGGCCTCCCGCAGCCGGGGACCGGGCGGCGCCCCGAGCGCGTCGCGGACCAGCGCGGCCGACTCCGCCCCGGTCAGCGGCCCCAGCCGGAGCGTCCGCCCGGCCGGCCCGCCGCCCAGGGCCGCGCACAGCTGCTCCACCTCCGGCCGCCGGGGCAGCGGCCGCCGGGCCGCCACCAGCAGGAGCGGCAGCCGCTGCGCGGCCCGGGCGAGGTGGCGCCACAGCAGCAGACTGGCGGTGTCCGCCCACTGGAGGTCGTCCAGGGCCAGCAGCACCGGCCGCCGCCCGCACCACTCCTCGGCGTCCGCGGCCAGCAGGTCCATGGCGGCGAGCAGCGCCCCGCCCGGCTCCGCCGACCGCCGGGCCTCGCGCAGCAGGGCCAGGGCCCGCGCCCGCCCGGGGCCGTCCGGATGCAGGCAGTCCAGCGCGGCCCGCAGCGGCAGTCCCGTGCCCAGCGCCTCGGCCGCCCCGTACCGGACCCGGCAGCCGAGTCCGGCCGCGCTGGCCACCGCCTCGCGCAGGAACGCGGTCCGGCCCGCGCCCGGCTCCCCTTCCACGACCAGGCAGCCGCCGACGCCCTCCGTACCCGCCCGCACCCACCTGCGCAGCTCTTCGCGGCGCTGTGCGCGGCACTCCTCGCGATCCTGCCGTTCCTGTTCTCGCCCGACCCGCACGTCGGCGATCCCTCCGGTCGTTCGCGCCCATCCCAGGATGGCAGCTCCCGGACCGGTCAGCGCCGGGGAAACCGGCCAGGTGGGGCCGAACTGTGCACACCCGCACGGTACTTGGGGATCCGCACGGTGATCTTCATGCCCGCGCCCACTCCCGTTTCGATGACGAGGCCGTGGTCGTCCCCGTAGACCTGGCGCAGCCGGTCGTCCACATTGGGCAGCCCGATGCCCGAAGACGAGCCGGAGTGCTCCCCGGCCAGGATGCGGCGCAGCAGGGCCGGATCCATCCCGACGCCGTTGTCCTCGATGGTGATCAGCGCCTCCGCGCCCGCGTCCCGGGCCGCGATGGTGATCCGGCACTCCTCGGTGGAGTCCTCCAGCCCGTGCTTGACCGCGTTCTCCACCAGCGGCTGCAGACACAGGAACGGCAGCGCCACCGGCAACACCTCCGGCGCCACCTGCAAGGTCAGCTTGAGCCGCTCCCCGAACCGGGCCCCGGCCAGCGCCAGGTACTGCTCGATGGAACGCAACTCCTCGGCCAGCGTGGTGAAGTCCCCGTGCCGGCGGAAGGAGTAGCGGGTGAAGTCCGCGAACTCCAGCAGCAGATCCCTGGCCCGCTCCGGATCGGTGCGCACGAACGAGGCGATCGCGGCGAGGGAGTTGAAGATGAAATGCGGGGAGATCTGCGCGCGCAGCGCCTTGATCTCCGCCTCCATCAGGCGGGTCCGCGAACGGTCCAGCTCGGACAGCTCCAGCTGTACGGAGACCCAGCGCGCGAGCTCGGTCGCGGCCCGCACCAGCACCGCCGACTCCCGGGACCCGTAGGCCACCAGCGCGCCCAGCACCCCGTCCTCGCCGGTCAGCGGGGCCACCACCACCCACTTCAGCGGGCAGTCGGGACGCTCGCACTCGGTCCGCACGCTCTGGCTGCGGCCCGATTCCAGCATCAGGGCGACCCGGACCATCGCGCGGCGCTCGTGGTGGTCGGCGCCCGGACCGTCCCAGGCGAGGACGTGCCGGCGGTCGGTCAGACACAGGGCCTCGGTGCCGAGCAGCGAGCGCAGGCGCTTGGCGGCCTTGCGGGCGGCGTCCTCGGTGAGGCCGGCGCGCAGCGGGGGAGCGGCGAGGGAGGCGGTGTGCAGGGTGTGGAAGGTGGCCCGTTCGACGGGGGTGCCGAGGTCGAGGCCGAAGGCGCGTTCGCCCCGCCGGGCCTGCCACCGGCCGCCGGCCCAGCCGAGCCCCAGCAGTACCACGGCCCCGGCCGCGGCCAGCACGGAGAGCAGTGCTCCGCTCATGGAGCACCGCCCTCGCCCGAGAGCACCGACCCGCTCATGGAGCACCGCCCTCGACCGCCACGGCCTCCGGCAGGTGCAGCCGGGCCAGCGTCGCCGCCGTCCCCGCCGGGATCCGCCCGCGCGTGCCCAGCGACACCACCACCATCGTCAGGAACCCCAGCGGCACCGACCACACCGCCGGCCACGCCAGCAGCGTGTTCGGCCAGCCCGCCGGAGCCAGCCCCGCCCGGGTCGCCAGCACCGCGCTCAGCGCCGCCCCGCCCCCGGTCAGCAGCCCGGCCACCGCCCCCGGCGGGGTCAGCCCGCGCCACCAGATGCCCAGCACCAGCAGCGGACAGAACGAGGACGCCGACACCGCGAAGGCCAGCCCCACCGCGTCCGCCACCGGCACGTCCGTCGCCGCCACGCTCCCGCCCAGCGGCACCAGGATCGCCACCAGCACCGCCACCCGGAAGCTCCCCACCCCGCGCCACGGCAGCACGTCCTGGTGCAGCACCCCCGCCACCGCCATCGTCAGCCCCGACGCCGTCGACAGGAACGCCGCGAAGGCGCCCCCGGCCAGCAGCGCCCCCAGCAGTTCCCCGGCCGGCCCGCCCACCAGCCGGGACGGCAGCACCAGCACCGCCGCGTCCGCCTCTCCGGTCAGGGCCAGCTCGGGGGCGTAGATCCGGCCCAGCGCCCCGTACACCGGGGGCAGCAGGTAGAACGCGCCGACCAGCCCCAGCACCACCAGCGTGGTCCGGCGCGCCGCCCGCCCGTTCGGGCTCGTGTAGAAGCGGACCGCCACGTGCGGCAGCCCCATGGTCCCGAGGAAAGTGGCCAGAATCAGCCCGTAGGTCGCGTACAGCCGCAGCTCCGGCCGGGCCCCGGACAGTGGCTCCGACCAGCTGGACACGGCGGGCCCGGTGTCCGTCCGGGTCCCGGGCAGGGGGGAGTCCGGGTCGAACGCCAGCCGCGCGTGGGCCCGTACGGAATGGCTCCCGGCGGCCAGGGTCACGGACTCGTCCGCGTACGGGTGCCCGTCCACCTGCCCGGTCACCGTCACCGTCAGCGGCGCGTCCAGGGACAGCCTTACGTCCTCGGCCAGGGTCACGGAGGTGTGCGCGCGGAAGACCGCCGGGGCGTCGAAGGTGGCGCGCGGCGCGCCGTCGCCCACCCAGGCCGCCAGGAGGAAGAACACCGGAACGAGCAGCGCCGTCAGCTTCAGCCAGTACTGGAAGGCCTGCACGAAGGTGATGCTGCGCATTCCGCCGGCCGCCACCGCCGCCGTCACCACACAGGCGACGACCACCCCGCCCACCCAGTGCGGGGCCCCCGTCAGGATCTCCAGGGTCAGGCCCGCGCCCTGGAGCTGCGGCAGCAGGTACAGCCAGCCGACCCCGAGCACGAACAGCACCGCGATCCGGCGCACCGCCTGCGATTCGAGGCGGGCCTCCGCGAAGTCGGGCAGGGTGTACGCGCCCGAGCGCCGCAGCGGGGCCGCGACCAGGACGAGCAGCACCAGGTAGCCGGCGGTGTAGCCCACCGGGTACCAGAGCATCTGCGGCCCCTGGAGCAGCACCAGGCCGGCGACGCCGAGGAAGGAGGCGGCGGAGAGGTACTCGCCGCTGATGGCCGCCGCGTTGAGGCGGGGGCCGACCGTGCGCGAAGCCACGTAGAAATCGGAGGTGGTCCGGGATATCCGCAGGCCCAGCGCGCCGAGCAGCACCGTGACCAGGACGACGACGGCGACCGCGGTCAGCGCGTACGTCTGGTTCACCGGTCGGTCCTTCGGCTGAGTGGGGCCAGGCGAGATCCGAAAGGGACGGCCTGGAGGGATCACGGGAGTTTACGCATGCTCCCGGACCCGGCGACAGGCCGTCCCCGACCGCGCGGCCGGATGGCGTCAGAGCGCGGGGTCGCGGTGTTCCGCGCAGTCCCGCAGGGCGATTTCCAGCTCCACGTACGATTCCTCCGCCCGCCGGAACGCCAGCGTCAGCGCCGCCTCGGCCCGGGGCGGTACCTGGCCGCTCGCACCCTCGCGGGCCTCGTACAGTACGTCGGCCCAGCGCGCGGCCGCGCTGCGCAAGCGGGCCAGCAGCGCCTCGGTCTCGGCGGGCCCGGCCGGACGGGTGCGGGGCAGTCCGGTCAGTGCGTCGAGCAGCGCCTGGATTTCGGACATCTGCTTCCTCCCGGGGCGGAAGATCCACGATACGCGCGGCCGGTCGTCGCGTCGGGCCGTCGCGCCACCGCTGCGGCCGACGGCTCCGGCGGATCGCCGTACGCCCCTCCGGGCGCGGTGAACGGCTCGCCCGCGCGCCGGACGGTCGCCCGCGCCGTCCACCCCGCCGCTCGGCCGTCGCCCGCCTGCTGCCCGCCCGCCGCTCGCCTCCCGTACGCCCGCCGCCCGGCCGTCGCGGTCAGCCCATCGCCTGGCGCATCAGGAGGTCCCGGAGTTCCCGCGTGTGCCGTCGGCTCACCTGGAGCTCGGCCGATCCGACGCGGACGGTGGTGGTGCCCGCGTCCAGGCGGAGTTCGTCAATGCGGCCCAGCGCCACCAGGTGGCGGCGGTGGATCCGGACGAACCCGCGCGCCGCCCACCGCTCCTCCAGCGTGGCCAGGGGGATCCGTACCAGGTGGCTGCCCTCGTCGGTGTGCAGCCGGGCGTAGTCGCCCTGGGCCTCCACGTACGCGATGTCGGCGATCGCCACGAAACGGGTGACGCCGCCCAGCTCGACGGCGATCTGGTCGGGGGTGCGGTCCGCGCCGGCCCCGCCGGCCCCGGCGGGGACCTCGGGAACGGGGCGGCGCGGCACCGGTACGGCGGGCACCGCCCCCGGCGAGGCCACGGCCCCGAGCAGGGCCGCGGGCCCGGCGGGCGGGGCGGCCGGCGGGTCGGCCGGGCCGCCCGGAGCCGGCGGCTGCGCGGTCCGCCCGGACTGCGCACAGGCCCGCCGCACCGCCTCGGCCAGCCGCTCCGGCCGGACCGGCTTGAGCACGTAGTCCACGGCCTTGAGGTCGAAGGCCTGTACGGCGAACCCCTCGTGGGCGGTGACGAACACGATCAGCGGCGGCCGCGCGAACCCGGCCAGCAGCCGGGCGATGTCCAGCCCGGTCAGCCCCGCCATGTGGATGTCGAGGAAGACCACGTCGATGCCGTCGGGCCCGTCCGGGCCGCTCTCCAGCGCACGCGTGATCCGGCGGAGCGCCTCGGTGGCGTCCGAGGCACCCTCGGCGCTGCGCACCCGGGGGTCGGAGCGCAGCAGGTAGAGGAGCTCTTCGAGCAGGGGCTTCTCGTCGTCGACGGCCAGTACGCGCAGCATGCGAGCGAGTCTAGATTCCGCTTCGCCGGGGCGAAACGGTGCGCGGCCCCCGCCCGGGGGGAGGGGGGCGGGGACCGCGCGGTCAGGTGGCCTTTACGGGACCAGTGGTTACTGGACGGTGATGAGCTTGCCGTCGGGGGCCACCGCGTACCACGTGCCGCCGACGCCCTGGCCGTTGATGTCGCCGGCCTTCTTGTCACCGGTGAAGGTGTAGACGGGCCAGCAGTTCACCGTCTGCTGCTTCTTGCCGTCGGGGCGGTCCAGCACGAGGAAGTTCTTCTCGACGATCCCCTTGGCGTTGGCCTGGTCCACCGGGGGCACGACCGGCCACTTGGCCACGCAGTCGCCCTCGCACTTGGAGACCATGGGCCACGCGGTGTCGGGCTTGAACCGGTAGACGGTCATCCCGTTGCCGTCGACGATGTGGTCGCCGAGCTTGGGGTCCTTGGCCACGGTCAGCGCTCCCGCGGCCTGGGCCGCGCCGGGGGCCGGGGCGGCCGCCTTCGCCGCCTTCTTCCCGTCGGGCGCCGCCGCGAACCAGGTGCCGCCGACGCCCTGCCCCTTGGTGTCGCCCGCCTTGGTGTCCTTGGCGAACCGGTACACGGGCCAGCCCGCCACCGTCAGCTGCTTGCTGCCGTCGCTGCGGACCACCTCGCCCAGCAGCGCCGGGTCCATGCCCGCCGCGGCGGTGGCGTCACCGGCCGCGACCACCGGCCAGGTCTTCGCGCAGTCCCCGTCGCAGTTGGACTTCGAGGGCTTCGCGGTGTCCTTGTCGAAGCGGTACAGGGTGAAGCCCGCACTGTCGGCGAGGACGGAGCCGAGCTGCTCGTTCGCCGCGATGGCCAGCTGCCCGGCGGGCTTGGCGGCCCCGGCCGCTCCTGCGTCGGCGCCCCCGGACCCGTAGCCGTCGCCGTAGCCGTCGCCCGAGGAGGACTTCTGGGCGGGGGCGGCCGCACCGGCCGGCTTGGTGGTGTCGCCCGCCTTGTCGTCCCCGCCGCAGGCGGTCGCGGTGAGTGCGACGACGACCGCCACGGCCGCCAGGGTGGTTCCGCGCTTGATGCCCATCTTGATCTCTCCCACGTGTGTGTCCTACGACCGCCGCCGCGTCCGCCCCCTTCGGCCCCTTGGGACCTCTTCGGATCGGCCGCGTCGGCAACTGTGTGCAGGACACGCCTCGTTGGAGCCGTTCTGTTCAATCGTCCGATGTGGGCTGTTTCACTCACCCCGCGCCGAACCCGGCCCGCCGCATGGCCGTGGCCACAGCGAGGCCGAGCGTGCGGTGTCCGGAGTCGTTGGGGTGCAGGCCGTCCGCCAGGTGCTCGGGGCCCAGCAGGTCCCGGCCCGGCAGCAGGGCGAGGCGGCCGTCCCCGGCGGTGATCCGGTCCCGGGTGGCGCGCTCCATCGCGTCGCGCAGGGCGCCCAGGGTGGCGCCCAGCCTGTTCGGGGTGCGCTCCGCGTCGGGGCGCAGCACGGGGGAGAGGAGGAGTAACGGGGTCCGGGGGTGGCCCTGGCGGATCAGTTCGAGGAACACGCGGGTGGTTTCGTACAGGAGCGGGACCGAGAACGGCACGCGGGACCAGCAGTTGGTGCCGAAGGCGAGGGTGATGACGTCGGCGGGGAGCTCGGCGAGCTGCTCGGCGGTGGCCAGCTCCCCGCGCGCGGCGCCCGCGTAGCCGAGGTTGACGGTGTCCCAGCCGAGCGCCCGCCCCGCGACCGCCGGCCAGCCGTGCGCGGGCCGGGTGGACCACCAGCCCTCGGTGATCGAGTCGCCGTGCACCACCCAGCGCGGAGCGGGCGGCGGCGGGCTCACCCGGCCGCCGATCCCGCGCACGCCGAGGATCAGCGGGGACTGCGTCTCGGGCGGATGGATGATGAACGGGCCCGGCCCGCCCGGCAGTTCCATGCGCACGACGGCCTCCGCGGCCGGTTCGGTGAACAGCTCCCGGACCACCCCGTGCCGGTCCCAGAGGGCGAAGCAGTGGGCGAGGTCGTGCAGCGCGTCGGTGGGGCCGGGCACGGTCGCCCGGTAGCGGATCTCCACCGCCCGCGCACCCTGCGCGGTGAACTCCAGGCGCACCCCGATGGGCAGGGTGGCCCGCTCGCCGGTGTCCCAGGGCAGCCGCATGGTGTCGGAGGGGTCGGCGCGCACGGGACGGCCCTCGTGCAGCCAGGCCACCCCGCGCAGGAAGGGTCCCGGGTCCAGCCAGTGGTCCGTGCCCGACGCCTGGGCGGGGACCCGGACTCCTTCCTCCGCGGTGTCCTCGGTTCTCCAAGCGCTCATTGCTCGCCTCCGATCGTCGGGTACGGGGACTTCGCGCCGGCGCCGCCGCCGACCATCCGAGTCTGCCGCGTGATGTGCGCGGATTGCGGTGAGGCCGCGAAAGACAGCACGACTGCGGTGGGTGCGGTCCCGGCGGCCGTGCGGACGGGCGTCCATGGCGGCACGCTCCGGCAGATCTGACGAAGTGTCAAGAACGCGGGTCAGGGTCCCCTGCGCATTGATCGATCATCCGCACGCAACAAAGGACCATCCAGGACAGATCCGCGCAACGATCGTGCGCCAATGTGCAAGGATGGTGCATTACGGGCGGTATCACTCAGCTCGTAGGCTCACTCGCTGTACGTGGAGTGGCGTGGACCGCCTGCTCGGCGGTCCCCCATGCCCAGGCCTCAGGCCTGCTCCTGCTCCGGACCGCTGCGGTCGACGCCGACAACCCCACCCGCAGTGACAAAGGAGTCCCCTCGTGCTCGATCACGGCCAGGCGCCACCGCTCGCCCCCGAACAGGCGCCCCGCAAGCCCGCCCACCCGCTCCTGCGCCGCAAGCCGGTCGAGCAGCTGGTGGCCGAGGGCGGCCAGGGCGAGGGCGGCTCGCTGCGCCGCTCGCTCACCATGTGGCAGCTGACGATGATCAGCATCGGCGCCACCCTGGGCACGGGCATCTTCGTCGTCCTCGGCGAGGCCGCCCCCAAGGCCGGCCCGGCAGTGACGATCTCCTTCATCATCGCGGGCCTGACGGCGCTGTTCTCGGCGCTCTCCTACGCGGAGCTGGCCGGATCGGTCCCGGTCTCCGGGTCCTCGTACTCGTACTCGTACGCCACCATGGGCGAGTTCATCGCCTGGATCTGCGGCTGGTGCCTGGTCCTGGAGTACGCCGTCTCGGTCGCGGCCGTCGCCGTCGGCTGGGGCCAGTACCTCAACGAGCTCCTCGACGGGACCATAGGCTTCACCATCCCCGGGAGCCTCTCCGCCCCGCTGGGCGACGGCGGCTGGATCAACCTGCCGGCGCTCGTCGTCATCCTGCTCTCCATGGTCTTCCTGATGCGCGGGGCCAAGGAGAGCGCCACGGTCAACTCGATCATGGTCGGCGTCAAGATCGTCACCCTGCTGCTCTTCATCGGCATCGGCGTCATGGGCATCAAGTCCGGCAACTACACCCCGCTGGCCCCCCTGGGCGTCACCGGCATCAGCGCCGCCGCCTCCACGCTCTTCTTCTCGTACATCGGCTTCGACGCCGCCTCCACCGCCGGTGAGGAAGCCAAGAACCCGAAGAAGGACCTGCCGCGCGCGATCATGCTCTCGCTGGGCATCGTCACGATCCTGTACGTCCTCGTCGCCTTCGTCGCCGTCGGCGCCATGCCGTGGCAGGACTTCGGCGGCACCGAGGCCGCGCTCGCGAAGATCATGACCAACGTCACCGGCGACAGCTTCTGGGGCGTCGTCCTCGCGGCCGGCGCGGTCATCGCCATCTTCTCCGTCGTCTTCGCCGTGCTCTACGGCCAGACCCGCATCCTCTTCGCGATGTCCCGCGACGGCCTCGTTCCCAAGGTCTTCGCCAAGGTCGACGCGAAGACCGGCGTCCCGCGCGCCAACGTGGTGATCGTCTCCCTCTTCTGCGGCGCCCTCGCGGCCTTCATCCCCCTGGGTGAGCTCGCCAACGCGACCAGCATCGGCACGCTCTTCGCCTTCGCGCTGGTCAACGTCGCCGTCGTGATCCTGCGCCGCACCAAGCCGGACATGCCGCGCACCTTCAAGGTGGCGCTCTTCCCGGTCACGCCGATCCTCGGCTTCCTCGCCTGCGCCTACATGATGTACAGCCTGCCGGCGGCCACGTGGATCGCTTTCGGTGTCTGGATGGCCGTCGGCCTCGTGGTCTACTTCCTCTACGGCATCCGCCGCTCCCGACTGGCCACCGCCGAGCCGACCACCACAGAGCCGGCCGCAGCAGAGAAGTGATCCACGCGCAGTGCGACTGAACGATCTCGACGAACGCATCGTGCACGCCCTCGCCAAGGATGCCCGCCGCTCCTACGCGGACATCGGCTCCGAGGTCGGCCTCTCGGCCCCCGCCGTCAAACGGCGCGTGGACCGGTTGCGCGCCGAAGGAGCCATCACCGGCTTCACCGTGCGCGTGGACCCCGCCTCGATGGGCTGGGAGACCGAGGGCTTCATCGAGATGTACTGCCGCCACAACACCTCGCCGGACGACATCCGGCGCGGGCTGGAGCGCTACCCCGAGGTGGTGTCCGCGTCGACCGTCACCGGCGACGCGGACGCCCTCGTCCAGGTCTTCGCCTCCGACATGCGGCACTTCGAGCGGGTCCTGGAGCGGATCGCGGGCGAGCCCTTCGTGGAGCGCACCAAGTCCGTGCTCGTCCTCTCCCCGCTGCTTCGGCGTTTCACCTCGGGCGCCCCGGCGTAGTCAGGCGTGCTGCGGCGCCTCGTCCTTCATCAGGTCCTGCAGCGTCGCGCGGAACTCCGGAGTGTCCTGGTGGCCGTGCACGTCGACGGAGTGCAAGACCGCCGCCCGCATGACTTCCTCTTCCTCACCCGCGATGGTGAGGGAGCAATGCGATTCGCTGGGGTACTGCCTGCAGTCCATGACCTTGCGCATGATGTACCTCCCGGGATGGCAGGTGCAGATGGACTCACCTCCCACGATCCTCTTCCCGGGCCGGGGGCGAAAGTCGGGGCGTCACCAAGGCCACACCTAGCGGCCGAGGTACCCCCGGCGGGCCCATTCCCCGGCCAGCAGCCGGTACGAGCGCACCCGGTCGGCGTGGGAGTGGGTGATCGTGGTGATCAGCAGCTCGTCCGCGCCGGTCGCGTCCCGCAGCCGTTCCAGCTGGTCGGCGACCGTGGCCGGGGACCCCGCGAACTGGGTCTCCACCCGGTCGGCGACCAGCGCGTGGTCCGCCGCCGACCAGCCCCGGACCAGCTCCCGGGCCTCGGCCGGGGTGGGGAAGGGGATCGCGCCCTCGGCCGTGCGGATGCTGCGCACCCATGGCCCGTACCCGGCGGCGAGCTCCCTGGCCTCCGCGTCGCCCGGCGCCACCACCACATCGGCGGAAACGCTCAGGTAGGGCCGGTCCAGCCCGCCCGGCCCGGCCGACGGTTTGAAGGCCTCCCGGTACGCCGAGGCCGCCGCCAGCACGTTCGCCGGACTGACGTGGTAGTTCGCCGCGAACCGCAGCCCGCCCGCCCCGGCCGTCTCCGCGCTCACCCCGGCGCTGCTGCCCAGCACCCACACCTCCACCTCGGCCCCCTCCCCGGGCACGGCGTGCGCCTCGACCCCGTCCGGCGAGCGGTACTCCCCGCGCAGCAGGGCCAGTACGTCGGCCACCTGCCCGGGGTACTCCTCGGACTCGGCCCCCGGCAGGTGCAGCAGCCGGTGCTGGAGCGCGAGGCGCGGGTGGCCCCGTAGATGGGCGAAGGAGAACGGCTCCGGGATGCGCAGCCCGTTCTCCGTCGTGTGGGCCCGCGCCGGCTCCCCGGCCGGGTGCTGCGGCGGGCCGCCCGCCGAGCGGCCCAGGCCCAGGTCGATCCGGCCCGGGTACGCCGCGTCCAGCAGGCCGAACTCCTCGACCGTGGACAGCGCCGTACGGTGCCCCAGCTGGACCGCGCCCGAGCCGATCCGGATCGAGGTGGTCGCCGAGGCGGTCAGCGCCACCACGACGGCGGGGGAGGACCCGGCGACCCCCGGGTTGAGGTGGTGCTCGGCGAACCAGTACCGGGCGTAGCCGAACCGCTCGGCCTGCCGGGCCAGGTCCACGGTGCTGCGCAGGGCCTCGGCCGCCGTGGAGCCGGACGGGATCGGGACGAGGTCGAGGATCCCGAGCGGGACGGTGGCGGGCATGGGGTCTCCTCAGTTGTGGGCGTGGGCGTGGGCGTGGGCGTGGGCGTCGGCGAGGGGCCGGGTGCGGGGGAGGGGAGCCGCGAGCCCGAGGTGATCGCGGAGCGTCGGGCCGCCGTACTCGGCGCGGAACACCCCGCGCTCCTGGAGCAGCGGCACGACGGCGTCCGCGAAGCCGTCCAGCCCGCCGGGGGTCAGGTGCGGGACCAGGATGAAGCCGTCCGCGGCGTCCTCCTGGATCAGGTTGTCGATGGCCCGCGCGACCGTGAGGGGAGAGCCGACGAAGGACTGCCGGCCGGTCGTCTCGATCACCAGCTCCCGGATCGACAGCCCCCGGGCCGCCGCCAGCTCCCGCCACTCCCGCGCGACGGCCACCGGATCCCGGTTCAGGCGTACGCTCGCCCGCCCCAGCGCGATGGTGTTCTCCCCGGGGGCCGGGTCGACGTCCGGCAGCGGCCCGTCCGGGTCGTAGCCGGACAGGTCCCGGTTCCACACGTGCTCCAGGTACTTGATCGCGGTCGCCCCGCTGACCTGCTTGAGCCGCACCTCACGGGCCAGCTCCCGGGCCTCGGCATCGGTGTCGCCGAGTACGAAGGTGGCCGCCGGCAGGATCTTCAGCTCGTCGGGGGTGCGCCCGTACCGGGCCAGGCGCCCCTTGACGTCCGCGTAGAACGCGCGGCCCGCCTCCAGGGTGCTGTGCCGGCCGAAGATGGCGTCGGCGCCGGCCGCCGCGAACTCCCGGCCCTCGTCCGAATCGCCCGCCTGGAAGACGACGGGCCGCCCCTGGGGGCTGCGCGGCACGTTGAAGTGGCCGGAGATGTCGAACTGCCGGCCCCGGTGGACGAAGGCCCCCGCGCCCGCGTCCCGCAGGAACTCCCCGGAGACCGGATCGGCGAGGATCTCGCCGCCGTCCCAGGCGTCGAACAGCTCGTGCGCGGTGGCCAGGAACTCCCGGGCCCGCTCGTAGCGTTCCTCGCGCGGCAGGAAACCGCCGCGCCGGAAGTTCTCCCCGGTGAAGGCGTCCCAGGAGGTGACCACGTTCCATGCGGCCCGGCCGCCCGACAGGTGGTCGAGGGAGGCGAACTGGCGGGCCACCTCGTAGGGCTCGTTGAAGGTGGAGTTGATGGTGCCGGTCAGCCCGAGGTGCTCGGTGACGGCGGCCAGGGCCGCCAGCACGGTGAAGGTGTCGGGCCGCCCGACCACGTCCAAGTCATAGATCTGGCCGCCCTGTTCGCGCAGGCGCAGGCCCTCGGCGAGGAAGAGGAAGTCGAACTTGGCGCGCTCGGCGGTGCGCGCGAAGTGGACGAAGGAGTCGAAGTCGATGTGGCTTCCGGCGGCCGGGTCGCTCCACACGGTGGTGTTGTTGACCCCGGGGAAGTGGGCCGCGAGATGGATCTGCTTGAGCGGCTTGCTCATGTGTCTGTCGGTCCTTCCGGATACGGAGGTCAGGCGGAGACGGCGGCGGAGGCGGCAGCGGAAGCGGCGGAGTACCGGTTCGCGGGGCGCTCCAGCCCCAGCAGGCCGCGGAGCGAGGAGGCCTCGTACGCGCTGCGGAACGCCCCGCGGCGCCGCAGTTCCGGGACCAGGACGCGGGTGATCGCCGGCAGATCGTGCGCGAGCACCCCCGGCCGCAGCCGGAAGCCGGTCAGGCCGACCCCGTGCCACTCCAGCAGCAGATCGGCGAGGTGGGCCGCCGTGCCCGCGAAGACGTGGGCGTCACTCGTGTACGCGGCCCCGTGCGCGGCGTCCAGCCGCTGGAGCCGGCGCTCCGCGACCGCCGGTTTCTCGTCGAGGAAGACCGTCAACTCGCCGAATACGTGCGGGACTCCGGGGAGCGCGGCGACGGCGGAGCGTGCCTCGTCCGTGGTGCGCGGGGTCACGTAGCCGATGTCGGCGGTCCGGGCCAGGAAGGGGTACACGGCGGCGTCGGAGGCGAGCGCGCTGACCGGCGGCCTGCCCTGCGGCGGCCGGGGGGTGATGGAGGGGCCCCTGACGCTGAAGCGGGGCCCCTCGAAGTCGATGTAGTGCAGCTTGGCCCGGTCGACGAACCGGCCGGTGGCCACATCGCGGATCTCGGCGTCGTCCTCCCAGCTGTCCCACAGCCGGCGCACCACCTCGACGTGGTCGGCGGCCTCCGCGTACAGCCCGGCGGTCTCCTCTCCCGCCGCGCGGCGCCCGAAGTGGCGTACCTCGTCCGGCCGTTCGGAGATCTGGATCCGCAGACCGGCGCGCCCACGGCTGACGTGGTCCAGGGTGGCCAGCGCCTTGGAGACGTGGAACGGCTCGGTGTGCGTGGCCACCACGCTCGGCACCAGCCCGATGTGCCGGCTCAGCGGCGCCACCCGGGCGGCCACCAGGACCGCGTCGAGCCGGCCGCGCACCAGGTCGGTCCGGCCGTCGGGCCCGGCCGGATCGGTGGACTGGAGGCCGAGCGAGTCCTCGAAGGTGACGAAGTCCAGCAGGCCGGATTCGGCCTCTGCGACCAGCGCCGCCCAGTACCCGGCGGTGAACAGCCGGTCGGCCCCGGCGCCCGGTTCGCGCCAGGCGGCCGGATGCCAGCCGGCGCCGTCGAGGGCGACGGCGAGCCGGATGGAGGGGGAAATGGAGGGGGAAGGGGAGGGGGAAGGGCTGGTCGAACGGTGGGCGTGGGCGGGCATGGCGGAGCTGCCTCCTGATCGGGCGGCGGGCGGGGCGGGCGGCGCGGCCGAGAGGCGCGCGGATCGCGGAGCGCGGAACGCTGATCAGGAACGACAGAGGGAAGCGGCGACCCGCTGGAGGTCGATGTGCGCGCGGGAGTGCAGATGCACGGCGCGGCCGGGGGCGACGGCGTCACCGGCGGTGCGTGCGGTGCGTACGGTCATGCCCTGCCACCCCCTCCGCTCCGGTCGTTCTACCGACGCTAGGTCAGAGGGGGCCGGGCCACAACGCCCGTACGGCCGATCCGTGTTAAGCCTTCGTGTCCGTGTTAAGCCTTCGTGTCGGGAGTGCGAAGCCCGATGAAGAACGGCTCCCGGCGCAGGGTGAACCCCATCGCCTCGTACAGGGCTATCGCCGAGGTGTTCTGCGCCGCCGCGTGCAGGAACGGGTTCTCCCCGCGCTCCTCCACGGCGGCCACCACCGCGCGGATCAGCCGCCCGGCCAGACCCTTGCCCCGGTGGTCGGGGTGCGTGCACACCGCGCTGATCTCCACCCAGCCCGGCGGGTGCATCCGCTCGCCGGCCATCGCCACGAGGCGGCCGCCACTGCGGATCCCGAGGTACGTGCCCAGCTCGACGGTGCGCTCGCCGAACGGGCCGGGCTTGGTCAGCGCCACCAGCTCCAGCATCTCCGGCACGTCGGCGGGCCCCAGCAGGACCGCCTCCGGCTCCTCCTTGCCCCCTACCGGACGCCCGTCCAGCTGTACGCCCGGCAGCGACACCAGGGTCTCCCAGCCGGGCGGCGGGGTCAGCAGCCCGGTCACCCAGACCTCCTGACCCGGCCCGGCCAGCGCGGCCAGATCCGCCCAGGCGCGCGGGTCCTCGGGATCGGCGAGCGCCGCGAAGGGGGACACGTCGGCGGGATAGCGGGCGGCGAGCCCGGCGGGCCCGGTCTCGGCGAAGCCCCGGTGCGGGCCGTCGAGGGCCGCCCAGACGGGATTGTCGAGGACGCTGCCGGGCCGGTACTGGGCGGACATGGGCGGTGCTTCCTTCCGGTCGTGCGGGCGCTCTTGACGGCCCCGGGCGGTGCCGTGAGACTGCGAAGGTCAGCCTAACGGGGGCCGCGGACACGAGGGGGACCCGGTGGACCAGCTCACCACGCCACCCGCTCCCCTCCGCCGCTCCTGGCTCACCCGCCGTCTGCACATCGACCTCCTCCGCGTCTGCAGCGCCACGGCCCCGGCCTTCTAGGCCCCGCCGAGTACGTACGCAGGTACCTACGCAGACAGCAGACAGAGGAGAGCCATGTCCCAGACCCATGTCCAGACCAAGGCCCAGACCCATGTCCAGACGTATGCCCACGCCCGGCCCGAGGCGGCGGCGCCGTCCCTGCGCGGGCGGATCGGGGCCGGGTTCTCGCCCGTCCCGCACCGGTACCGGGTCTTCCTCGCCGCCGACGACTGTCCGCACTGCCGTGGCGTCGCCGCCGCACTCGCCGCCCCGGGGCTCCGTGACGCCGTAGCCGTGACCGTCCTCGTTCCCGGCACCGGCACCGAGGCGGACGCCGACGGCGACACCACCGGGCACGAGGCGCTCCGCCGCGCCTACGAGGCCTCTGGGCACCACCACGACGGCCCGCTCACCGTCCCCGCCCTCTGCGACGGCTGGAGCGGCCGGGTGGTGTCCAACCACACCCCCGACATCCTGGAAGACCTGCGCCGCCTCAGTGCGGACCCGGCCTTCCGCAAGGCCCCGTAGGGGCCCGGCCGGGCCGCGGTAGGGCCTCGTCAGACGGCCGCGCAGGGCTCCGCGCAACGAATCGCCGGGTCCGCCCCGCAAGACGCAACGAATCGATGCGCGGAGCGCAACGGTCACGGCTTGTCGGGGTCGAACGCGCGAACGTACCGTCTTATGACCCCCACCCCTCCTGCCACAGAGGTACGCCCATGCCCCCGTTGCGCACCGCCCTCCTCCAGAGCTCCGGACGGCTCGGCGACACCGCCGCCAACCTGAAGGCGCTCGACGAGGCCGCGGCACGCGCCGCACAGGCGGGGGCCGGGCTCCTCGTGACCTCGGAGATGTTCCTGACCGGCTACGCGCTGGAGATCGAGGACATCGCCCGGCTCGCCGAACCGGCCGACGGCATGTCGGCCCGCGCCATCGGCGAGATCGCCCGCCGCCACGGGGTGGCCGTGCTCTACGGCTATCCCGAGCGGGACGGCGGAGCCGGCGACACGGTCTACAACGCCACCCAGCTGATCGGCCCCGACGGCGACCGGCTGGCGAACTACCGCAAGACCCACCTCTTCGGCTGCTTCGAGCAGGACGCCTTCACCCCCGGCGACGTCCCCGTGGTCCAGGCGGACCTCGGCGGACTGCGGATCGGCCTGATGATCTGCTACGACGTGGAGTTCCCCGAGAACGTACGGGCGCACGCGCTCGCCGGCACCGACCTCCTCCTGGTGCCGACGGCGCAGATGCACCCGTTCCAGTTCGTCGCCGAACAGCTGGTACCCGTACGGGCCTTCGAGAACCAGATGTACATCGCGTACGTCAACCGGACCGGCCCGGAAGGCGAGTTCGAGTTCGTCGGGCTCAGCTGCCTGGCCAGCCCCGACGGGGTCACCCGGACCCGCGCCGGGCGCGGCGAGGAGCTGGTGATCGGCGAGGCCGACCCCGAACTGCTGCGGGCCTCGCGCGAGACCAACCCGTACCTGCGGGACCGCCGCCCCGGCCTGTACGCCTCGCTCGTCTGACCCTCCTCCCGCCCGGTCCTCCGGGCCCCCGGCCTTCCTCCCCCCTGCCCCACCCCGCTAGGAGTCGTACCCCATGACGTCCACGGTGCCCACCACCGCCGTCCCGCACAGCGACGGTCAGCCGCCGATCACGATGTTCGGTCCGGACTTCCCCTACGCGTACGACGACTTCCTCGCGCACCCGGCGGGCCTCGGCCAGATACCGGCGACCGAGCACGGCACCGAGGTCGCCGTCATCGGCGGCGGACTGTCCGGCATCATCTCCGCGTACGAGCTGATGAAGATGGGCCTCAAGCCCGTCGTCTACGAGGCCGACCAGATCGGCGGCCGGCTGCGCACGGTGGGCTTCGAGGGCACCGGCACGGACGGGCTGACCGCGGAGATGGGCGCGATGCGCTTCCCGCCGTCGTCCACGGCGCTCCAGCACTACATCGACCTCGTGGGCCTGGTCACCGAGCCCTTCCCGAACCCGCTCTCCCCGGCCACCCCCTCCACGGTGGTCGACCTCAAGGGCGAGTCGCACTACGCCGAGACCATCGCCGACCTCCCGCAGATCTACCGCGACGTCGCCGCCGCGTGGAACGACTGCCTCGACGAGGGCGCCGACTTCTCCGACATGAACACCGCGATGCGCGAGCGGGACGTCCCGCGCATCCGCGAGATCTGGGCGAAGCTCGTCGAGAAGCTCGACAACCAGACCTTCTACGGGTTCCTCTGCGAGTCGGAGGCCTTCCAGTCCTTCCGCAAGCGGGAGATCTTCGGCCAGGTCGGCTTCGGCACGGGCGGCTGGGACACCGACTTCCCGAACTCGATCCTCGAAATCCTGCGCGTCGTCTACACCGAGGCCGACGACCACCACCGCGGCATCGTGGGCGGCTCGCAGCAGCTCCCGCTGCGCCTGTGGGAGCGCGAGCCCGAGAAGATCGTCCACTGGGCCCAGGGCACCTCCCTCTCCTCGCTCCACGAGGGCACCCCCCGCCCGGCGGTGACCCGTCTGCACCGCACCGCGGGCAACCGCATCACGGTCACGGACTCCTCGGGTGACATCCGCACCTACCGTGCGGCGATCTTCACGGCCCAGTCCTGGCTGCTGCTCTCCAAGATCTCCTGCGACGACTCGCTCTTCCCGATCGACCACTGGACGGCGATGGAGCGCACCCACTACATGGAGAGCTCCAAGCTCTTCGTCCCGGTCGACCGCCCGTTCTGGCTGGACAAGGACGAGGAGACGGGCCGCGACGTCATGTCGATGACCCTCACGGACCGCATGACCCGCGGTACGTACCTCCTGGACAACGGCCCCGACAAGCCGGCCGTCATCTGCCTGTCCTACACCTGGTGCGACGACAGCCTGAAGTGGCTGCCGCTGTCCGCGAACGAGCGGATGGAGGTCATGCTGAAGTCCCTCGGCGAGATCTACCCGAAGGTCGACATCCGCCGCCACATCATCGGCAACCCGGTGACCGTGTCCTGGGAGAACGAGCCCTATTTCATGGGCGCGTTCAAGGCCAACCTGCCGGGCCACTACCGCTACCAGCGGCGCCTGTTCACCCACTTCATGCAGGACCGCCTCCCCGAGGACAAGCGCGGCATCTTCCTCGCGGGCGACGACATCTCCTGGACGGCGGGCTGGGCCGAGGGCGCGGTCCAGACGGCGCTGAACGCGGTCTGGGGCGTCATGCACCAGCTCGGCGGCGCCACGGACTCCACCAACCCCGGCCCCGGCGACGTCTACGACGACATCGCCCCGGTCGAACTCCCGGAGGACTGACCCGTCCCGATCTCCCCCGGAGCGCCCCCACCCCCGGCGTCTTTGGCCCCGTGACCACGGGCCGCCCCCGCGCACGAACGCGGCGGCGGCCCGTTCCCATGTCCGGCGCCGGAGCCGAGGCCAAACCCAGCCCCGCCGGCGGGGGTCAGCCCGTCGGGGTCAGGAGGCAGCGGCCGACCAGGCCGACGCCCGCGTCGAGGGACTCGGCGAACTCCTCCGCCAGGTCGGGGGAGCGGCGCAGGGACCAGAGGAGGCGGGCCGAGGCCCAGGCACCCGCCCGGGCCCGTTCCAGGCTCCACGCGCCGATCAGGTGCGTCAGCGGGTCCGCGATCTCCAGGAGGTCCGGGCCCGGCATCAGGTCCTCCCGGATGTGTTCCTCCAGGGAGACCAGCGTGTCGCCGACCCGGTCGAAGTCCGCTTCGAGAGCCGGAGGATCACAGTCCAGGGTCCGGCACGTGGAGACCACCGCCAGCGCCAGGTCATGGCCGATGTGCGCGTTGATCCCGGCCAGCGCGTGCTGGAGCGGCCGGACCCCGGGGTGGCGGCGGTACTGCAGGAGCGGCCGCCAGCAGGCCGGGGCCCGGTCCGCCTCCACCGCCGCCAGGTAGCGCTCGGCGAAGCGGACGCTGAGCGTCTCCGCCCGGCGCGGAGACGGGAACGCGCCGTGCGAGATCCGCTCGTGCAGCGTCTGCGTCACCGTGAGGTACACCCGGTTGAAGACGGCGACGCCGTCCCGCTCGGGCAGCCGCTCGTCCAGGGCGCGCATCCGCGCCAGCACCGCTTCCATGGGGACCATGGGAGGCAGCGTCCCAGTCGCGGGCCGGGATCAGGGGAACTTGGCCGTACGCTTCGCCGGTTCGGGCGAAGCCACGTCAACCCCGCTTGTCGCCGGCACCCGAGTCCGCGGCCCCGTCCGCCGCCCCGCCCGTCCCGTCGTACGCCGACGTGCCCGAGTCCAGCAGGGGCTCCTGCTGCTTCATGTGCGCCGGGGCGAAGCAGCGCAGCGCGTGGTAGCCGGTGATGACGACGATCGTGCCGAGCGCGATCCCGCCCAGTTCGAAGCTGTCGCTGATGTGCAGCTTGACCCCGCCGACGCCGATGATGATGCCGGCGGCGGCCGGCACCAGGTTCAGCGGATTGCGCAGGTCCACCCGGCCGTTGATCCAGATCTGCGCGCCGAGCAGGCCGATCATGCCGTACAGGATCACGGTGATCCCGCCCAGCACCCCGCCGGGGATCGCGGCGACGACCGCGCCGAACTTCGGGCACAGGCCGAAGAGGAGCGCGAACCCGGCGGCCGCCCAGTAGGCGGCGGTCGAGTACACCCGGGTGGCGGCCATGACGCCGATGTTCTCGGAGTACGTGGTGTTCGGCGGGCCGCCGAGCGCCGTGGAGAGCATCGACGCGGCGCCGTCGGCCGCGATGGCCGTGCCCAGCTTGTCGTCGAGCGGGTCGCCGGTCATCTCGCCGACGGCCTTGATGTGCCCGGCGTTCTCCGCGATCAGCGCGATGACCACCGGCAGCGCGATCAGGATCGCCGACCACTCGAAGGCCGGCGCGTGGAAGGACGGCAGGCCGATCCAGTCGGCCTTGGAGACCCCGGACAGGTCGAGCCGCCAGTGGTCCACGGCCTCCGCCCCGCCCATCGTGGAGTGGATCTTGCCGAAGAACAGGTCGAGGATCCAGGAGAGGCCGTAGCCGAAGACCAGGCCGAGGAAGATCGCGATCCGCGACCAGAAGCCCCGCAGGCACACCACGGCGAGCCCGGTGAACGCCATGGTCAGCAGCGCCGTCCACTGGTCCTGGGGCCAGTACGTGGACGCCGTCACCGGCGCCAGGTTGAAGCCGATCAGCATCACGACCGCGCCCGTCACCACCGGCGGCATCGCCGCGTGGATGATCCGCGCCCCGAACCGCTGGACGGCCAGGCCGGCCAGGAAGAGCGCCGCGCCGACCACGAAGACCGCGCCCGTGACCACCCCGCTGTCCCCGCCGCCCGCCCGGATCGCCGCGGCGACACCCACGAACGAGAGCGAGCAGCCCAGGTACGAGGGGACCCGGCCGCGCGTCGCGAGCAGGAAGATGACGGTGGCGACACCGGACATCATGATCGCGAGGTTCGGGTCCAGCCCCATCAGGACCGGCGCGACGAAACTCGCTCCGAACATCGCCACGACGTGCTGGGCGCCCAGCCCGGCGGTCCGCGGCCAGGTCAGCCGCTCGTCCGGCCGCACCACCGCGCCGGGGGCGGGGGTGCGCCCGTCTCCGTGCAGGGTCCAGCGCACGCCGAGGCCCATGTTCCACCACTTCCGTTTGTCGGTCCGGTCAAGCGTCGAGCTACGAGGCCGCAGGCGGCCAGGCGACATATTACGGCCGCATAGCAGCGGGTTCGTCCCGGTTCACGGCGCCGGACCCCGCCGCCACCGGCCGCCGCCGCAGCACGGTCGCCCCCAGGATCAGTGCGAACGCCAGCAGCGTGACCAGCCCGAACGACACCACGAGCGAGGTCGCGTCGGCCACCGCGCCGATCGCCGACGGGGCGATCAGACCCGAGGTGTACGTGATCGTCGCGACACCCGCGATGGCCTGCGCCGGGGCCGGACCGCTGCGGGCGGCCGCCGCGAAGGCCAGCGGGACCACCACCGCGATGCCGAGCCCGATCAGCCCGAAGCCGGCCAGGGCCGCGGCCGGTTCCCGGACCGTGACGACGAGGAGCCCGCCCGCGGTGGCCAGTGCCCCGCCCGCGCGGACCGTCCGTACCGCCCCGAACCGGTCGACGACCTTGTCCCCGGCGAGCCGGGCGAGCGCCATGGTCAGCGCGAAGGCCGTGGTGGAGGCGGCGGCGAGGCCGGCGTCGGTGTGCAGCACGTCCCGCAGGTACACCGCGGACCAGTCCATGCTCGCGCCCTCCGCGAAGACCGCGCAGAAGCCGATCGCCCCGATGAACAGCGCGGACTTCGGGGGCAGCGCGAAGTGCGGCGGCGCCTCGGCGTCCGCGTCGGACCGCAGGTCCAGGACGCCCCCTACGGCGACCAGCCCGGCCGCCGTCAGGGCGAGCGCGGCGATCAGGTGGTGGAGGCGGGCGTCGGTGCCGGTGTGCGCTGCGAACGTGCCGGCGGCCGAACCGATCAGGGCGCCAACGCTCCACATGCCGTGCAGCGAGGACATGATCGAGCGCTTCAGCCGGTTCTCCGTCTCCACGCCGAGCGCGTTCATCGCCACGTCGGACATGCCGGCGGCGGCCCCGTAGAGGAAGAGCACGAGGCAGAGCGTCACCAGGTTCGGGGCGAGGCTCGGGAGGATCAGGGCGAGGGTCCACAGGGACAGCAGCACCCGCAGGGCCGTGCGGGCGCCGAGCCGGTGGTTGATCCGTCCCGCGAGCGGCATCGTCAGCGCGGCGCCGACGGCGGGGAAGGCGAGGGCCATGCCCAGGGTGCCCGCGCTGAGCTGCGCGTGGTCCTGGATCCAGGGGATGCGGGTGGCGAAGGAGCCGGTGACGGCGCCGTGGGCGCAGAAGACGGCGGCGATGGCGAAGCGGGCATGGCGCAGTCGCGCCGGGCTGAAGTCGGTTTCCCCGGTCATGACACGTAAACTATCAGGGACCCTGCCTGATAGTTAGTCTCCGGGAGCTCATAGGATGGGCGCGTGACTGCTGCCAAGGTCCTGACCGCCGCCTCCGCCGCGACCGCCATCGCTCCGTCCCCCGCCTCCCCGAGCACGGCCCGGGCCATCAACGACCGGCTCGCCCTGCGGCTGCTCCAGGACGAGGGCGCGCTGACGGCCACCCAGCTCAAACAGCTGACCGGCCTCTCCCGTCCCTCCGTCGCGGACCTGGTGGAACGCCTCACCGAGGCCGGACTCATCGAGGTCGTCGGCGAATCGGGCGAGCAGCGCCGCGGACCCAACGCCCGGCTCTACGGGATCGTCGCGCGCCGGGCGTACCTCGCCGCGCTCGACGTACGCGTGGACAGCGCGACCGCGGTCGTCACCGACCTGCTCGGACGGCCGCTGGCCCAGGCGGCGCTGCCCGTGGACGCGGTGGAGGAGGCCGTCGACCGCCTGGAGGAACTCGCCCGCGAGGCGGGCGCGGACCGGCTCCACACGGTGGTCATCGGCGCACCGGGCCTGGTGTCGCCGGGCAGCGGCGAACTCGGCGACACCGTCGGACTGCCCGCCTGGCACCGGGACCTGGTGGCGGCGCTCCAGCGGCGGCTGCCGGCCACGGTCGCGGTGGAGAACGAGACCAACCTGGCGGCCCTGGCCGAACAGCGCGTCGGGGCGGCCCGGGACCTGGACTCCTTCGTCCTGCTGTGGCTCAGCGCAGGGGTGGGGGCGGCGGTGGTCCTCGACGGCCGGCTGCGCCGCGGAGCCTCCGGCGGGGCGGGCGAGATCGGCTTCCTCCCCGTGCCGGGCGTCGGGGGGCTGCCCTCGGCCACGAACTGCGAAGGCGGGTTCCACTCGCTGGCCGGGCGCGCGGCGGTGGCCGCGCTCGCGGCGGAGCACGGCTTCGACGGGACCGCCGAGGAGGCGGTCGCGGGCGGCGCCGGCCCGGCGTTCCTCGACGCGCTGGCGGAGCGGCTCGCCCTCGGGGCGGCTGCGGTCGCGGCGATCCTGGATCCCGGCTGCGTGGTGCTCGGCGGGGAGCTCGGGCGTGCGGGCGGGGCGGAGCTGGCGTCCCGGGTCGCCTCCCGGCTCGCCGTGCTGAGCCCGGTCCCGATGGAGGTCAGGGCGAGCGCCCTGGGCGATCCCGCGGTGCTCCAGGGTGCTCGGCTTGCCGCCCGCGAGGCCGCGCAGGCGACGCTCTTCGGGGCCTGAAGCCCCTGAAGCCCCTGCCGCCGGGCCGCCGGGCCGCCGCCGGGCCATCGCCGGGATGCCGCCCGGCTACCGGCGGGCGGTCAGGAACTCGGCGAACGTGCCCCGGCCCACCGCGTGCGACGGAGCCAGGTGGCCGCCCCGCTTGAAGCCCGCGTAGGCCTTCCCCGGCAAGGGGACCGGGAGGAGCGGGCGGCGCTTGCCGGCTGCCGCGAGGTAGGCGCGGGCCGCCTCCTCGAAGCTGAGGACCTCCGGGCCGCCCATGTCCGGGACCCGCCCGGCCGGCGGCCCCGCCGCCAGCTCGGCCAGCCGGTCCGCGACCTCCTCGACCGCGATCGGCTGCCCGCTGACCCCGGCGGGCAGCGGCATCACCGGCAGCTTCGCCATCGCGGCCAGCGCCTGGGCCACCAGATCGTGGAACTGCGTGGTCCGCAGGATCGTCAGGCCCAGCCCCGACGCCTCCAGCATCCGCTCCACCTTCAGCTTCGTCCGGTAGTACGGGAGCGGGACCTCGTCCACCCCGACGATCGAGATGTAGACGACGTGCCCGACCGTCCCGGCCCGCTCCGCCGCCGCGATCAGGTGCCCGGCCGCCACGTCGTCACCCCCGCGCGGGCTGCTCGCGCAGTGCACGACCACCTCCGCGCCCGCCATCGCCGCGTCCAGCCCGCTGCCGGTCCGCAGGTCGACGGGGAAGTCCGGTGCGTGCCGGCTCAGGACGCGGACCTCGTGCCCCGCCGTCCGCAGCCGTTCCACGACCGGCCTGCCCAGGGTTCCGGTGCCTCCGGTGACGAGGATGGTGCTCATGGTGTCCGTTCCTTTCCTCGGCGATGCGTTCACCAGCTGGGACCGGACAGCCCTGGGAAATGTGACAGCCCTCAGGAATGTGACGGCCCTCAGGAACGCGAAAGCTGCCGCTCAAGGAATTCCAGCTTCTCCGGGTTCATCACCGCCCGCGCGCTCTGGACCAGCCCGTCCTCGAACTCCACCTGGAGGACTCCGACACCGCCGACGACCAGGGTGGGCTCCCCGTTGACCTCCGCGAAGGAGACCGGCAGCTCGCCGGAGTACTTGCGCAGCACGCCCAGCAGGAACCGCGCCACGTTGCCCCGGCCCACGACCGGCCGCCGCGCCGCGCTGACCACGCCACCGCCGTCGGACACGAACCGCGCGTCGGCCGCCAGCAGCCCCTCCAGCCGGGCCAGGTCCCCGCTGTTCGCGGCTTCGAGGAAGCTCTCCACCAGGGTCTGCCACTGCGCCGGGTCCGGCTGGAACCGCCGCTCGGGGGCCTTCGCCGCGGCCACCCGTCCCGCCGCCCGCCGGTAGAGCTGACGGCAGTTGGCCTCGGTGAGGTCGAGGAGCCCGGCGATCTCCCGGTGGCCGTAGGCGAAGGCCTCGCGCAGCACGTACACCGCGCGTTCCGTGGGGGTGAGCTGCTCCAGCAGCACGAGCAGGGCCATGGACACGCTGTCCCGCTGCTCCGCCGACTCCAGCGGGCCGAGCGCGCCCTCCCCGGTGAGGACCGGCTCGGGGAGCCAGGGACCCACGTACTCCTCGCGCCGGGCCCGCGCCGAGGTGAGGCGGTTGAGGCACAGGCGGGTGACGGTCTTGGCGAGCCAGGCCCCGGGGTGCTCGATGGGTTCGGCGGGTTCGCGGTCGACGGCGGAGCTCCACCGCAGGTAGGCGTCCTGGACGGTGTCCTCGGCCTCCGCTGCCGAACCGAGCATGCGGTAGGCGATGCCGAACATCCGGGGCCGGTGTTGCTCGAAGTCCGCTACGGAGGCGGTGACATGTGCGATCACGGCATCAGCCTACGAAGTGCCCGTACGGACACGCACGAGGACCCGGTGGCCGCCGGGCCACCGGGTCCTCGTGCTTTCCCCTGAAGGGGGTCCTTCATCCGCCGCCTACCCGGTCAGCAGGCGCCCTGGTCCTTCCAGACGCCCCAGTCACCGGTGGTGCCGGGCTCTTCGTTCTGCGTCCACCACTGGGCCTTCCAGTTGTGGCCCTTGTGGGAGACGAGCGCTCCGCCCGTGTACACGTTGCCCGCGACGTAGGCCGGGTTGGCGCAGGTGCCGCCCGGGGGAGTCGTGGGGGGCGTGGTCGGCGGGGTGGTGGGAGGCGTCGTCGGGGGAGTGGTCGGCGGCGTCGTGGGCGGGGTGGTCGGCGGGGTCGTCGGCGGGGTGGTCGGGGGCTGCGTCGCGCCGCCCGGCTCCACCACCGTCGTACCGCGGGCCAGGTCGCCGGCGATGCCGTACGTCTTGCCGCCGAAGGTCACCGTCCAGTTGGACGGGGTCGAGGTCGGCAGGTAGTAGACGAAGGCCACGTCGACCGAGGCGCCCGGGGCCAGCGACTGCCAGGTGGGCAGCTTCATCGAGACGCGGTTGTAGTCGCCCTTCAGCCCGCCCACGTTGTTGCCCGTGTGGTCGCTGCGGATGACCTTGGTGCCCCAGCCGGACTGGTCCGCGGCGTTGCTCGGCGCGGAGGCGGAGTAGTCGAACTGGAACTCCGTACCGCCGGGCAGGGTCGCCGTGGTGTTGTTGGTGATCGTCAGCTTCGGGCTGATCGGGTAGTTCGAGTCGCCGAGCGGGAAGGCGTCGAACTTGGTGTCGACCTTGATCGCCTCGGTCGGCATGGTGATGGTGGCGCGCGTGGCGCCGTACGGGGCGGCCGATTTGAACTTGTCGTACATCGCCGTCGTCAGGGTGTCGCCCATCTCGTACTGGCCCTTGGCCGTGTTGTACGAGTAGTCGCCGGCGAGCTCCCAGACCATCGTGCCGCCGATGCCCTTGTTGACCACCCAGTCGGCCTTGGCGTTGACGGACTGCTCGTCCTCGGTGGAGAGGAAGACCTTCTTCGCGTCGTTCCACAGCCACGGCGCCACCAGGGTGGAGTCGTACTTGCGGACGTAGGTGCCGGTCAGCTTGGTGTCGGCCGGGAAGCCGTACTTGGTGACGTAGTCACCAACGACCCCCTTCTCCAGGTTCTTCGCGTGCCACATCGGGTTGGACCCGGCCGGGGCCTCGACGCCGTTGCTATCGAGGTCGTGCCAGAGGTTGTCGATGCCGACCGCGCCGTCGCCGCACTTGGTCAGACCGGCGCCCGCCGGGCAGCTGGTGGCCGGGGCCTTGCCCCACAGGCCGTCCGTGCCGCCCTGCACGTTCTTGAAGCCGCGGGTGTAGTACGGCAGGCCCATGTTGATGCGGCCGGCCGGCATGGAGCCGCGGAAGTAGTGGTAGGCCCAGTCCGAGTTCAGGTAGCCGATGCCGCCGTACTGGGAGGTGGAGTAGACGCCGGCCGCGGCGAGTTCGCCGTCCTTGCCGTCGTCGAAGAGCGAGGCGTTCGGGCCGACGAACTCGTTCCAGGCGCCGTGCAGGTCGTAGGACATGACGTTGACGTAGTCCAGGTACTTCTGCATCTGGAACGTCTCCATGCCCCGCAGCAGGTAGCCGGAGGAGGGGGCGGCGACCGAGAGCAGGTAGTGCTTGCCGTCGGAGGCGCCCGCGCGGTCGAGCTTCTCGCGCAGGGACTTCATCAGGGCCGCGTAGCCCTTGACCAGACCGGCGCGCCGCGCGTTGGACAACTGCCAGTCCAGCGGGTTGCCCGCGTCCTTCATGGTGGTCGGGTACTCGTAGTCGATGTCGACGCCGTTGAACCCGTACTTGCGGATGAACTCGACCGAGGAGTCCGCGAAGGTGTCGATGCCGGCCTGGTTGACCGAGCCGTCGGAGTTGGTGGCCATCGAGTAGAAGCCGCCGGAGGCGACGCGGTTGCCGTCGTCACCGAAGTAGCCGCCGGTCTCGGCCCAGCCGCCGACCGAGATCAGGGTCTTGACGTTGGGGTTCTGCTTCTTGAATTTGTTCAGCAGGTTGAAATTGCCCTTGTACGGGAGGGCGGGGTCCATCTCGGCGCCCGCGACGCCCGGCCAGGTCATGCCGGTGGCGGCGTTGTTCGCGTTGTCCGCGCCCACCGAGATCTTGTTGTTGCCGTCGACGTGGGCGAAGGCGTAGTTCAGGTGGGTGACCTTGGACCACGGGATGTTGTTGGGCAGGTAGGCGGGCGTGCCGTCCTTGCCCGTGCGCCAGCCGGTGAAATAGCCGATGACGCGGCGCTGGTGGTCGGCGCCCATCTTCTCGCGGCCCTCGGTGTCGTAGACCGAGCAGTACGGGACGTCGACGCCCGGGGTCTTGTACAGACCGTCGGGGCGACAGGACTCGTTGTCGGCGGCGTGCGAGACGCCCGCCGAGAGGCCCGCGACCAGCAGCCCGGCGATTGCGGCGCCGGACGTCAGGAGCATCGCTCTCGTGCGTGTGGGGGACAGCATTGTGCCTCCTGGGGAGGGGAGGATGGCAGGACACAACAGGCTTAGAAGTAGTGCGTGTTGGCCCGTGACGTGCGCACATCTGACGGGCTGTCTCCCGGGGAAGATGAAGGGAACGTTAAGAGGACTAGACCAACCCGTCAATAGGTCTGGACCAAAGAAGGGGGTCGTGCGGGGGATGTCGGACATCGGGCGGGATCCACCGGATGGCGCAATAGGCGCGCTCGAAAACGACCGAATATGTGACCCAGGCCACATTGACTCACTCGCATGGCCGCCGATCACCCGTGGCACACTGGCTCTAGTACCAGTAGCAGCGCACTCCGGGGTCGGTGTAATTCCGAACCGGCGGTATAGTCCGCGACCCGTCCGCAGCCAGCGGCCGGTTGACCAGGTGAAATTCCTGGACCGACGGTTAAAGTCCGGATGGGAGGCAGTGCGCGGCGGGCCAGTCACCGGTACGCCGCCGTCGGCGGTTCCATCGGCGCACCCCTCGGGATGCGCGACCGAGGGGACCGTGTTTTCCGGCTCAGGCGTCCCCGCGTGTGCTACCCGCTTCATCTGTCGTATCCCGACAGGCCCCGGAGTCCGTGCCCGATGAGGCAGGAGGACCCGGTGGCGACACACGCCGACGCGCAGGACAGCGGCACATCCGACAGCGATGCCCGCGACGGCCGTGCCCTCGACGCACGAGCCATGGCCCGTGCCATCGAGCTCGCCGCCCGCGGAACCGGCTCCACCAGCCCCAACCCGGTCGTCGGGTGCGTGATCACCGACGCCTCCGGCACCGTCGTGGGCGAAGGCTGGCACGAGCGGGCCGGCGGCCCGCACGCCGAGGTCCACGCCCTGCGGGCGGCGGGCCCCGCCGCCCGCGGCGGCACCGCCTACGTCACCCTCGAACCCTGCAACCACACCGGCCGTACGGGGCCCTGCGCGCAGGCCCTCATCGAGGCCGGAATCACCCGGGTCCTCTACGCCGTCCCCGACCCGAACCCGCAGGCCAGCGGCGGCGCCGCCACCTTGCGCGCCGCCGGGATCGTGGCCGAGGCCGGGCTGCTGGGCGCGGAGGCCGAGGAGGGCAACGCCGCCTGGCTGACCTCCGTACGGCTCGGGCGCCCGTACATCCTGTGGAAGTACGCCGCCACCCTCGACGGCCGCGTCGCGGCCGCCGACGGCACCAGCCGCTGGATCAGCTGCCCCGAATCCCGCGCCGACGTCCACCGGCTGCGCGCCGAGGCCGACGCCGTGGTCGTCGGCTCCGGCACGCTGCGCGCCGACGACCCGCACCTCGCGGTGCGCGGACCCGACGGCATCGTCCCCGGCGGCCAGCCGCTGCGGGTGGTCCTCGACACCCACGCCACCATCCGGCCCACCGCCCGGGTGCTGGACGACGCCGCCCCGACCCTGGTGGCCGTGGCCGAGGATGCCGATACCCGCCACCTCGCCGGAGTGGAGCTCGCCCGGCTCCCGTACGACAAGTACGGGATCTCCGTGGACGCCCTGCTCGGCGAACTCCACCGGCGCGGGGTCCGCTCCGTACTCCTCGAAGGCGGCCCGACCCTGGCCGGCGCCTTCGTCGCCGCGGGCGTGGTCGACAAGGTCGTCGGCTACCTCGCCCCCGTCCTCCTCGGCGCCGGGCCGAACGCCCTCGCCGACGCCGGAATCGGCACCCTCACCGAAGCGCTCCGGCTCCGGATCACCGAGACCGTCCGCATCGGCACGGACATCCGTGTCACCGCCGTCCCGGTGGTCCAGTCCGTCCCCACCGTCCTGACCTCCCACACCGCCCTCAAGGAGCACTGAGTGTTCACCGGAATCGTCGAAGAACTGGGCGAAGTCACCGCCGTCGAGGAACTCCCCGAGGCCTCTCGCTTCCGCCTGCGCGGCCCCGTCGTCACCGAGGGCGCCAAGCACGGCGACTCCATCGCCGTCAACGGCGTCTGCCTGACCGTCGTGGAGACCGCCGAGGGCGAGTTCACCGCCGACGTCATGCAGGAGACCCTCAACCGCTCCAGCCTCGGGGCGCTGACCAAGGGCTCCCGGGTCAACCTGGAGCGCCCCATGGAACTGGGCGGACGCCTCGGCGGCCACCTGGTCCAGGGCCACGTGGACGGCACCGGCGAGATCCTCTCCCGCACCCCCTCGGAGCACTGGGAGCTCGTCAGGATCGCGCTGCCGGCGAACCTCTCCCGCTACGTCGTGGAGAAGGGCTCCATCACGGTCGACGGCGTCAGCCTCACCGTGGTCGAGGCCGCGGCCGACTGGTTCACCATCAGCCTCATCCCCACCACCCTCGCGCTGACCACCCTCGGCATCAAGCAGGCCGGCGACCCGGTCAACCTGGAAGTCGACGTCCTCGCCAAGTACGTCGAGCGCCTGCTGGCCGCCGGAGTCGACCCGCTGCACGCGAACCCCCTGGACGGCAAGGGGGAGTCGAAGTGAGCGCCCTGACCTGGCTCAACACCGAGGCCTTCGAGGTCTTCGGCCAGAAGGTCATCTGGTCCGACATGATCGGCAACCTGATCGGCCTGGGCGCCCTCGCCCTCGGCTGGCGCCGCTCCATATGGACCTGGCCCGCCCAGCTCCTGTCCGGCCTGATCCTCGTCGGCGCCTACGCCTCCGCCCACCTCGCCGGCGGAGTCGGCAAGCAGCTCCTCGTCATCGGCGTGGCCGTGTGGGGCTGGCGCGCCTGGCAGCTCGGCAAGCAGAAGGCCCAGGACGGCTCCATCGCCGTCCGCACCGCCACCTGGAAGGAGCGCGGGCTCCTGCTGGCCGGCGCGGCCGCCGGGACCCTGGCCGTCGGCGGACTGTTCACCCTCTACCCGAGCCTGTCGTGGAGCCCGTGGGCCGACGCCTACATCTTCGTCGGCACCATCGTCGCGATGGTCGCCCAGGCCCGCGGCCTGGTCGAGTTCTGGTTCGCCTGGCTCCTCGTCGACGTGGTCGGCGTCCGCCTCGCCTTCAACAGCGGACTGGCCTTCTCCGGCCTCATCTACGTCGTGTACTTCGCCCTCGTCGTCTGGGGCGCCTACGACTGGTACCAGCGCTCGCGCACCGCCACCCCCGCCCCGGCCCTGGAAGGAGCAACGGCATGACCTCCCTGAACCCCGTCCTGAAGCCCGTGCCCGACGTCGAGCTCGAAGAGACCTTCCGGCTCGACCCCGTCGAGCAGGCCATCCGCGACATCGCGGCCGGCCGCCCGGTCGTCGTCGTGGACGACGAGGACCGCGAGAACGAGGGCGACCTCGTCATCGCGGCCGAGAAGGCCACCCCCGAGATCGTCGCGTTCATGATGAGCGAGTGCCGCGGCCTGATCTGCGCCCCGATGGAGGGCCCCGAGCTCGACCGGCTCGAACTGCCGCAGATGGTCCAGCACAACACCGAGTCGATGCAGACCGCCTTCACCGTCTCCGTCGACGCGAGCGCCGCGCACGGCGTCACCACCGGCATCTCGGCCGCCGACCGCGCCACCACCCTGCGGCTGCTGGCCGACGGCGTCTCGGGCCCCGGCGAGTTCGTCCGCCCCGGCCACGTCTTCCCGCTGCGCGCCAAGTCCGGCGGGGTCCTGGTCCGCAACGGCCACACCGAGGCCGCCGTGGACCTCGCCCGCCTCGCGGGGCTGCGTCCGGCCGGCGCCATCGTGGAGATCGCCGGCGAGGACGGCGTCATGCTGCGGCTGCCCGAGCTGATCCCCTTCGCCCGCAAGCACGGCCTGACGATCATCTCCATCGAGGACCTGATCGCCTACCGCCGCTCCGCCGAGCCGACCGTCCGCCGCGAGGCCGAGGTCAGCCTCCCGACCTCCTTCGGCCAGTTCACGGCCTACGGCTACCGCTCCACCGTCGACGGGGTCGAGCACGTCGCCCTCGTCCACGGGGAGATCGGCGACGGCGAGGAGGTCATCGTCCGGATGCACTCCGAGTGCCTGACCGGGGACATCTTCCAGTCGCAGCGCTGCGACTGCGGCCCCCAGCTGCACGCCGCTATGGCGCGGGTCCAGGCCGCCGGGCGCGGTGTGATCGTCTACCTGCGAGGTCACGAGGGCCGCGGCATCGGACTGCTGTCCAAGCTGCGCGCGTACGAGCTCCAGGAGCGCGGCCGCGACACCCTCGACGCCAACCTGGAGCTCGGTCTGCCCGCCGACGCCCGCGACTACGCGGCCGGCGCCCAGATGCTCGCCGACCTCGGCGTCCACAGCGTCCGGCTGCTGACCAACAACCCCGACAAGGCGGAAGCCCTCGTACGGGGCGGCATCAAGGTTTCCGACCGGGAGCCGATGCCCATGGAGGCGGGCGAGCACAACCTCCGCTACCTGCGCACCAAGCGGGACCGGATGGGCCACGACCTGCCCTGGCTGGATGCGGTCACCACGTCCGCCTGCGGCAACCAGTAACACCCAGTAACACCGCACTTAAAACTCGACAAACCGACAAACTGAGGAGCAGAGCTGTGAGCGGCAAGGGCGCACCCGAACTGAGCGTGAAGAACTGCGGAGACCTCCGAGTCGCCGTGATCGCGGCCCAGTGGCACGAGAAGGTCATGGACGGCCTGGTGGACGGCGCCCTGCGGGCCCTGCACGAGCTGGGCATCGACGAGCCCACCGTGCTCCGCGTCCCCGGCAGCTTCGAGCTCCCGGTCGTGGCGAAGGTACTCGCCGGTCGCGGATACGATGCCATCGTCGCCCTCGGTGTGGTCATCCGCGGCGGCACCCCGCACTTCGACTACGTGTGCCAGGGCGTCACCCAGGGCCTGGTGCAGGTGTCGATCGACACCGGAGTCCCCGTCGGCTTCGGCGTACTGACCTGCGACAACGACGAGCAGGCGCTGGACCGCGCCGGGCTCGAGGGGTCGAACGAGGACAAGGGACACGAAGCGGTCACCGCCGCCGTCTCCACGGCCATGACGCTGCGGACCGTCAGCGAACCCTGGCGCTCGTCCAAGGAGTGAACCCAGGCGCTGGGACACCGGGGTGAGCCCGTACCCTAGGGACATCATGGCGAACAAAACCTTCGAAGAGCTTTTCTCCGAGCTCCAGCTCAAGGCCGCCAACGGCGACCCCAGCACCTCCCGTACCGCCGAGCTCGTCGGCAAGGGCGTCCATGCCATCGGCAAGAAGGTCGTCGAGGAGGCCGCCGAGGTCTGGATGGCCTCCGAGTACGAGAGCAAGGAAGCCGCCGCCGAGGAGATCTCCCAGCTGCTCTACCACGTCCAGGTGATGATGGTGGCGCGCGGGATCTCCCTCGACGACGTCTACGCGCACCTCTAAACCCGAGCAGTTCCGCGCGGGCCCCGGCACACCCTGCCGGGGCGTCCGCGCGCCCGTACCCCGTACCCCGTACCCGCACACGTACCAGCACACCCTTTCGCACCTACGCACCAAAGGAAGCCCCATGCTGCGCATCGCCGTCCCCAACAAGGGTTCTCTCTCCGGACCGGCGTCGGCGATGCTCCATGAGGCCGGCTACCGGATGCGCAAGGAGTCCAAGGAACTGGTGGTCGTCGACCCGGACAACGGCGTGGAGTTCTTCTACCTCCGCCCCAAGGACATCGCGATCTACGTGTCCTCCGGCAAGCTCGACATCGGCATCACCGGCCGTGACCTGCTGCTCGACTCCGGCGCCAGCGCCGAGGAGATCCTGCCGCTGAACTTCGGCCGCTCGACCTTCCGCTACGCGACCATCCCCGGCACCGCGAAGGGCCCCGAAGACTTCCACGGGATGACCATCGCGACCTCGTACGAGGGAATCGTCGCCAAGCACCTCGCCGACAAGGGCATCGAGGCCTCCGTCGTCCACCTCGACGGCGCGGTCGAGACCGCCATCCAGCTCGGCGTCGCCCAGATCATCGCCGACGTGGTCGAGACCGGCACCAGCCTGCGCAACGCCGGCCTGGAGGTCATCGGCGAGCCGATCATGACCTCCGAGGCCGTGGTCATCCGCGGCAACGGCACCGACCCCGAGGACCCGCAGGCCCAGCAGTTCCTGCGCCGCCTCCAGGGCGTCCTGGTCGCCCGCAGCTACGTGATGATGGACTACGACTGCCGCGCCGAGCACCTGGAGCGCGCGGTCGCCCTCACCCCGGGCCTGGAGTCGCCGACCGTCTCCCCGCTGCACAACGAGGGCTGGGTCGCCGTCCGCGCGATGGTCCCCGCCAAGGAAGCCCAGCGGATCATGGACGACCTGTACGAGCTCGGCGCGCGCGCGATCCTCACCACCTCGATCCACGCCTGCCGCCTCTGACGGCGGGGCAGCCGCCCCGATCCGCCGCACCCCACCGGCACCACCCGAAGGCATCTGACGAACATGGCCGACGCCGCCTCCCAGCCCGTACCGCCCACCCTGCCGGTCACCTTCCGGCCGACCCGCACCCGGGCCGTCCTGCTGGGCGTCGGCCTGGCCATGTTCGTCACCATCACGGCCATCGCCCTGGTCCTCGACACCCTGCACCCGGGCGAGCGGATCAGCTTCGTCTTCACCGCCGTCCTGCTGTCCTCCGTCCTCGTCCTGCTCAGCCGCCCCAAGGTGGTCGCGGACGAGGCCGGGGTCACGGTCGTCAACCTCACCACCACCCGCCGCCTGGAGTGGGCGCAGATCGTGCGCGTCAACCTCCGCCCCGGCGACGCGTGGGTGTTCCTCGACCTCAGCGACGGCACCAGCCTGCCCGCCCTCGGCATCCAGCCGGGGGTCGCCAAGGCCCAGGCGATCGCCGACGCCCGCGCCCTGCGCGCCCTCGCCGACGCGCACGGAACCGGTTCAAAGAACGACTGACCCCGTCCGGCCTCGTCGCTGCGTCCCATTGCGGGGACGATCTCAGTGACTACCCTGGTACGGGGGCGCGACCCTGCGCCCTCCCACCGGCCCCGGGACCCCGCGGCCCGTGGATACCTGCGACATGAGGAGTGACTCCCTCCAGCAATGGACGGATCGTCCGGTAGTACCCGCGCCGCCCTCCCAGTGGAGGCGGCGGCATGACCATCCCGCTACTCCTGCTCCTGGCGGCATTCGCCCTGATCCTCGCCAACGGTTTCTTCGTGGCAGCCGAATTCGGCCTCGTCACGGTGGAGAGACCCGAGGCCGAACGCGCCGCCGCCGAAGGCGACCGCCGTGCCCGCACGGTCGTCAACGCCCTGCGGGAGCTGTCCTTCCAGCTCTCCGGCACCCAACTCGGCATCACCATCACCTCCCTGGTCGTCGGCATGCTCGCCGAACCGGCCCTCGCCGCCCTGCTGGCCGGGCCGCTCGAAGCGACCGGACTCCCCAAGGGAGCCGTCCCCGGCGTCGCCGTGGTCATCGGCATGCTGCTCGCCTCCGCCGTCCAGATGGTCGTCGGCGAGCTCGTCCCGAAGAACTGGGCGGTCTCCCGGCCGCTCCAGGTGGCCCGCTTCGTCGCCGGCCCGCAGCACGCCTTCTCCCGGGCCTTCCGACCGGTCATCGCGGCCCTCAACGCCATCGCCAACCGGCTCGTACGCGCCCTCGGCGTGGAGCCGGCCGAGGAGATGGCCTCCGCCCGCACCCCCGGCGAACTGGTCTCCCTGGTCCGCCATTCGGCCCAGGCCGGCGCCCTGGAACAGGACACCGCCGACCTCTTCGTACGGACCCTCTCGCTGGGCGAGCTCACGGCCCAGCTGGTCATGACCCCCCGGGTCAGGGTCAAGGCCCTCCAGCACACGGCCACCGCCGCCGACGTGCTCAACCTGACCCGTGCCACCGGCCTGTCCCGCTTCCCGGTCTACCGCGAGCGCATCGACGAGATCACCGGGGTCGTCCACCTCAAGGACGCCCTCGCCGTGCCCGAGTCCGAACGCGCCCGCACCAGCGTCAGCCGGATCTGCGTCGCCCCGCTGCTGGTGCCCGGCTCCCTGCCGGTGCAGCCGCTGCTGGAACGGCTGCGCAGCGAACAGCCCATGGCCGTGGTCGTCGACGAGTACGGCGGCACCGCCGGGGTCGTCACCCTGGAGGACATCGTCGAGGAACTCGTCGGCGAGGTCCGCGACGAGCACGACCTCGCCGAGGACGACAGCCCGGAACTGGCCGCCGTACCCGCCGAGGACGGCCGCCCCTCCTGGGAGGCCGACGGCAGCTGTCGCGTCCAGACCCTGCGCCGGATAGGCCTGGAGGTCCCCGAAGGCCCCTACGAGACCGTCGCCGGCCTCGTCGCCGACCTGCTCGGCCGGATCCCCGCCCCCGGGGACCGCGCCGAACTCCCCGGCTGGAAGCTCTCCGTCCGCCAGGTCGGCCGCTTCCGCGCCGAACGGGTCCGCCTCGTGCGCACCGCCCCGACGGGCACGGTTCCCGCCCCGGCGGAACTCCAGTCGGCGGGTGTCCGGTGAACGCGCTCCAACTCCTCTTCGCCCTGCTCCTCGTCCTGGCCAACGGCTTCTTCGTCGGCGCCGAGTTCGCACTCGTCTCCGTCCGCCGCAGCCAGATCGAGCCCCTCGCGGCCGGCTCCAAGCGGGCCCGCCAGGTGCTCCACGGGCTGGAGAACCTGCCGCGCATGATGGCCGCCGCGCAGTTCGGCATCACCATGTGCTCGCTGACCCTCGGCGCGGTCGCCGAGCCGACCGTGGCCCGGCTGCTGGAGCCCGTCTTCCACGCCGCGCACGTGCCCGAAGGCCTGATCCACCCCCTCGGCTACGCGTTCGCGCTCGCCGCCGTGGTCTTCCTGCACCTGGTCATCGGTGAGATGGTCCCCAAGAACCTCGCCATGGCCGCGCCCGAGAAGACCGCCCTGTGGTTCAGCCCCGGCCTGGTCGCCTTCGCCCGCGTCTGCGGGCCGGTCACCACCGCGCTGGGAGCCTGCGCCACGCTGGTCCTGAAGCTCTTCAAGGTGGAGCCCAAGGACGAGGTCGAGGCCGTCTACACCTCCGCGCAGCTCGGCCGGCTACTCAAGGACTCCCGTCAGGCCGGGCTCCTGGAGCCGGTCGAACAGGAGCGCCTGGAGGACGCGCTGGAACTGGGCAGCCGCCCGGTCACCGACGTCCTCATGGCCCCGGACCGGCTGGTCACGGTCGGCCCCTCCGTCACCCCGCGCCAGATCGAGCAGCTGACGGTACGCACCGGGTTCTCCCGGTTCCCCGTCCGCGCCGACACCGGTGCCTTCATGGGCTACCTACACGTGAAGGACGTACTGGACCTGGAGGACCGGGAGCGGGCCGTGCCCCAGCGCGTCTGGCGCCGGATGACCACGGTCTGCTCCACGCTCCCGCTGGACGACGCCCTCAGCGTCATGCGCCGGGACGCCACCCACCTGGCGCAGGTCGCCGATCCCTCCGGGCGGGTGCTGGGCCTGGTGGCCATGGAGGACGTATTGGAGACCTTGGTCGGGGAGGTACGGGACCCGGCCCACCGGGGGTACGCGCGGAGCGCGTAGCCGGCCGGGGCGGGGGCCCGGCTGCTGGGGCTCCGCCCCAGACCCCGCGCCTCAAACGCCGGCGAGGCTGGATCTTTCCAGCCCGTCCGGCGTTTGAGGACCGGGTCCGGGCAG
>NZ_JBHYVM010000021.1:79672-97693 GCF_042750105.1 Streptomyces sp. NPDC059443
GCCCCTCCCCGGCGGGGGGGCTTGTAACTTCCCACCCCGGCGGGTGATGCTGGACCGGGTCCGGGCAGAGCCCGGGGAACGGTGGAAGGGCGGGTGGGGGACAGCTCCGCGCAGCGGCTACAGCGGCGGCGGCTCCGGCCGTTCCTGGGGGCCGCGGCCCGACAGGACCTCCCCGTAGGCCTGCATCAGGTCCGCCAGCCGCAGGGTGGAAAGATCGTCCCGCGTGGGGTCCCCGTGGAACCCCGCCAGCCGCAAGTCCCGGTACGCGCAGCTCTTCTCGTACAGCGTCCGCAGGAACCGCCCGTTCCCCAGCTCGTCGATCCACCCCTGCTCCACCACGTGCCCGCTGATGCTCCGCAGCTCCTCCAGCGCCTCCTCGTCCCACCGGTCCCCATTCGCGTCCGCCAGAACCCCGCCGATCGCGGTCAGTTCCAGCGGCCGGTAGCTCGGGAAGTCCACCCGGGTGGTGAACCGCGAGGACAGCCCCGGGTTGGTGGCCAGCAGCCGGTCCATCCCCGCCGGATAGCCCGCCAGGATCACCACCAGGTGGTCGCGGTTGTCCTCCGCCCGCTTCAGCAGCACCTGGAGGGCCTCGTCGCCGTACGCGTCCCCCTTGCTGTAGCCGGAATTGGAGAGGCTGTACGCCTCGTCCACGAACAGCACCCCGCCGATCGCCGAGTCGATCAGCTCGTTCGCCTTCACGGCGGTCTGCCCGAGGAACTCGCCGACCAGGTCCGCGCGCCCCGCCTCCACGAGGTGGTCGCCGCCGAGCAGGCCCAGCGCGTAGAAGACCCGGCCCAGGATCCGTGCCACCGTGGTCTTGCCCGTGCCGGAGGGCCCCGAGAAGACGAAATGCCGCTTCGGCGGCTGTACGGGTAGCCCCTGCCCCGTCCGCAGCCTGGCCATGTGCAGCTGCGCGGAGAGCGCCTTCACCTGCCGTTTGACGGGCTCCAGGCCCACCATCCGCTCCAGCTCCGCGAGCGCCTCGGCCAGCGCCGCCGGATCCGCGGGCCCGGCCGGCAGCCCCGCCGGGCCCGGCTGGGACGGCAGCGCCACCTTGCGGCGCACGCCGCCCGGGCGGCCGGGGGCGGGCCCGACCGGAGCCCCCGGGCCGTGCCGGGGCTCCGGGGGCTCCAGCGGGGACAGCGGGTCCTGTTCCACCTGCCCGTCGGCCGCGATGTCCTGGACCGGGCCGCCGCCGCCCAGCGCCACCGCGGCGAAGTCCCCGCCCGACGGGGACGGGCCGTGCCCGCCCAGGCCCTCGTAGCCCAGGCCGCCCGCGTACCCGGCGAGGCCGTCGGCGTCCTCGCTGTCCTCGATCGCCGTCAGCCGGGCCGCCGTGTCCATGAACGCCGGGTCCACCCGGTGCACCGCCCGGTACAGCGGCAGCGCCGCCGCGCTGCGCCCGGTCCCCTCGTGCGCCCGCGCCAGCCAGTACCGCAGCTCCTTGCGCTGCGGCTGCTCGCTGCGGCACCGCATCAGCGAGGCCGACAGCAGTGGCTCCGCCTGCCCGTACATCTCCAGCCGGACCCGGGCCATCCCGCCGAACAGCCCCGCCTCGATGCCGAGCAGCGGATCGTCGACGAGGGAGTCGGTGTGCCGCACCAACTGCTCCCAGTCCTTGACGAGATACGCCCGGCAGGCGTGCAGGAACCGCACCTGGGGATCGGTGTCCACGGGCGGCAGAGCGGCCAGCGCCTGGTCCAGCTCGGGCACGTGGCGGCCGTCCAGCCAGTGCGAGGCGTGGGCCAGCAGCAGGTCGCGCCGGCTCTCCAGCACCGGCTGCACCCACCAGCCCAGCCAGTACCAGGAGTTCAGGGTCCGCCGGTGGCGGGTCCGCTGTTCCCCGAAGCGGTCCCGGTGGGCGTACATGCGCAGTAACGCGTTGGTGGTGTCGACGCGCAGCGCGTGCAGGCCCAGCCAGGCGTCCGCCATCGCCGGATCCAGTCGTACGGCCGTCCGGAACTCCTCCTCAGCCTGCGGGTAGGCGCCCATCGTGCAGGCGTCCACTCCTCGCAGCCAGGCGAGTTCGGCCGGGGCGTGTGCGCTGCCCACCGCGGCGAAATCCATCACGTCCCCCACAAGCCTGCCCCCGTGGTGCGCGGCAACCCCCGCGATGCGCACGCGAGTTGGCCCTGCGCGGATGAAATCAGGGGTGCATCGTACCTGCGGTCACGCACCTTACGTAGGGTGCGGTGCAGACGGTTCGGGAGTGCGCCCATGGCGTAAATGGTGACGCAGGGTGAAGGATCCGGGGTGCTCCGACCCGCGCGAACCGGGCGCGAAGGCCGTCGGAGGGCGGATCCATGAGTCCCCGGGGGCAGAACGAAGCCCCCGATCACGGGGGAACGATCGGGGGCTTCGCGTCCGCGGCGGCCGGTGAGAGCCGCTCATTCAGAACGTAAGGCCGGTGCGGCCCCCGGGTCAAGGAGCGGGCGGGGGCCCGCGGCGGGGAGGGTTCGCGGGCTCCGTCAGGCCCGGGGGAGTCCGTCACCCTCGGTGATGGAAGCCGGGGTTCCCGCGGTCGCAGCAGTCCCGGAAGACCACTCGTATCCCGTACCGCTCTGCCGTACCAGAGTGTCCGCGAAGGGGCGCGAAGGATCATCCGCGAAGTGCGCGAGCTCCGCGCGCTCCCATCCGTCCCAGAAGTCGGAAAGTTCACGCCCGTCCCGGTTTCGCCCGCGCCCCCAGGACTTGGCGCGCGGCATCTCCATCCACAGCAGCCGCGCCAGCCACGGCCGCAGCGCGCGCCGCCCGGCGCCGACCCCCTCGACGAGCAGCACCGGAGCCGGCTCCAGCACCCGCTCCGGCCCGAAGCGCCGCTCGACCCAGTCGTACGGGGCCCAGTGCGCGGGCCGTCCCGCGGCGAGCGGCTCCAGCACCTGGACGCGCAGCCGCTCGTCCCAGCCGAACAGCTCCTCGTGACTGGCCACATCATCCAGATGCAGCACGGGCGCACCCCCCAAGGCCTCGGCGAGCCGCCCCGCGAAGGTGCTCTTCCCGGACCCGGCATGCCCGTCGACCCCGACGAGCCGCACGGCCCCCAGCGAGGGCGCGAGCGCGGCAAGCTCCCGCGCGAGCACCTGAAGGGACTGCACTGACTGCGACGACTCCTGACCTTCCACCCGCCCAGGGTAATTCCAGCCCCGCCGGCGTTTGAGGCGCGGGGGCCCGGGGGCTGGCCCCCGGCAACGGCGCCGCACGCGCAAAGGGGTCCGGGGCGCAGCCCCGGGGAACGGTGGAAGGGCGGGTCGGGGACGGCCCCGCAGGGCGGCCCGGCCGGCCGACCCGGCCCGTCACCCCCGACACGACCCCACGGCTTCAACGCCCGGCATGCGGGAACTGGAAGGGTGGGAACCACCACCGCACCGACCCCTGGGGGCCACGCCAATGTCCGCACCCACACCCCGCCGGGCCCTGCTGGCCGTAGCCCTGGCAGCCGCCACCGCGGCCACGGTCCCGGTCGGCCGCGCCTCGGCCGCACCCGCGAGGGCCGGCGCGGGCCCGGACTCCGATGCTTCGGCCGGTGCCCCGGCCCCGGCCGAGCCGGCCACCGCCGAAGCCACCCGCAAAACGGTGGACAACCGTTTCTGGTACTCGTACGCCCACTGGCGCGCCGGCATCCACCAGGGCACCACCGCCATCGGCGGCGCCCGCCCCGGGCTGGAGATCAAGACCCCGGCCGGCCGCACCGAGTACGCCGACCCGCACACCGGGAAGAAGAGCACCTGGGAGTACGCCACCTGGACCTCCCCGGTGCACGCCTCCACCGTGCCCGCCACCGAGGCCATCGCCTCCTGGAACGCCCGCACCCCGGCCGGAACCTGGCTCCAGGCGGAACTGCGCGGCACCTACACCGACGGCACCGCCACCCCCTGGTACGTCATGGGCCGCTGGGCGTCCGGCGACGGGGACATCCGCCGCACCTCCGTGGACGGCCAGACCGACGGCAAATCCACCGTCTGGACGGACACCCTGGCCTTGGACGCCCCCGCGAGGACCGGCGGGCTGCGGATCAAGGACTGGCGGCTGCGCCTGACCCTGCACCGCAAACCCGGCGCGAAGAACACCCCGACGGTATGGCTGGCGGGGGCCATGGTCTCCGACCTCCCGGACCGGTTCACCGTCCCCGCGTCCGCCCCGTCCGGCGCGGCCGCCCTGGAGCTGAAGGTTCCGCGGTACTCGCAGGAGACGCACGCGGGCCAGTACCCCGAGTACGACAACGGCGGCGAGGCCTGGTGCAGCCCCACCTCCTCCCAGATGATCATCGAGTTCTGGGGCCGCAAGGCCAGCGCCAAGTCCCTGACCTGGGTCAAGAAGGGCTACGCGGACCCCCAGGTCTGCCACGCGGCCCGCTCCACCTACGACGCCGCGTACAAGGGCTGCGGCAACTGGCCCTTCAACGCCGCCTACGCCGCCACCTACCGCCAGCTGGCCGGAGTCGTCACCCGGCTCGGCTCCCTCGCCGACCTGGAGACCCTGGTCCGGGCCGGCATCCCGGCCATCACCTCGCAGTCCTTCACCGCCGAGGAGCTCACGGGCGCGGGCTACGGCACGGCCGGCCACCTCATGACCGTCATCGGCTTCACCGCGGCCGGCGACGTGATCGCCAACGACCCGAACTCCCGCGACAACCAGAGCGTGCGCCGCGTCTACCGCCGTCGAGAATTCGAGAACAACTGGCTGAGGACAAAGCGCCACAACACGGCGGGCAAGACCGTCTCCGGCACCGGCGGCGTCTGCTACCTCTACGGCCCGGCCCGGCCGAATCCGGCGCAGGTCCTCGCGCTGCGGGCGGTCGGGGTGCTGTGAAAACTTCCAGTTGACCCGAATGTATGACAAGCGGACGATAAGGGCATAAAGGTCGCGTAAAGGCTTCACGCTTCATAGGAGGCGGCCCGCCATGACCACCCACTCCATCGAACACCACCCCGACCTCGCCGAGATGCGCACCCGGTTCGAGCGCGTCACCAGTACCCCGGCCGCCCAGGCCGTCGAGGCGTTGGCCCTCCTCACGGGCCTGTACATCGCCGCCTCGCCCTGGATCGCCGGATTCAGCGGATTCAGCTCGCTGGCGATCAACAACCTGATCGCGGGCCTGGCGTACTGCCTGTGCATGAGCGGACTGGGCTCCGCCTACGAACGCACCCACGCGATGGCCTGGACGGCGGTCGGTCTCGCCGCCTGGACGATCGTCGCGCCCTTCGTCATCGCCGGGGACGTCAGCACCACCCGCACGGTGGTGAGCAACGTGATCGCCGGCGGCATCGCCCTCTGCCTCGCACTGGCGATGGTGGGCATGGCGGGCCGCGATCGCACCACCTGATCCCACCGGCGCGTGCCACTCACGCCCCCGCCCGCACCGCGCGGCCGGGGGCGTGAGGCATACCACGAGTGACCATCGTCTCTACCGCGAAGGCCGCGCCCGCTGTCACATTGGACGGTATGACCGCAGACAGCGCAGCCCTCACCTCCCGTGCCCGCAACCTGGTCCGCACCGGCGGACCCCAGGACGGCTCCGCCTGGCTGGAGCACGTGCTCGGCTGGACCCTGGTGGTCGTCATCGCCATGTTCGTCACCCAGGTCGGCTGGCTCTGACCTCCGGTCCGGGCCCGGGTCCTGGCTCGGGTTCGGGCTCGATCCGCCAGTGCCCGTCCGGAACGCCCACCAGCCCGTAGAGCCGGCGCACCGGTGAGCGCGCGGGCAGCAGCACCACCCCGGCCACCAGGGTGAACAGCCCCAGCCCCGGCCACCACCCCAGCAGCCGTACGAGGAGACTGGCGCCCAGCGCCCCCGCGAACGGCAGCCCGTAGACCCCCGCCCCGGCGATCGCCACCGCGATCACCCTGGGCACCTTGAGGTCCGCCGCCGCCCCCGGCAGCCGCCAGCCCTCCACCAGCCAGCCGATCTCCGCCAGCAGCATCGTGCCGATCACGGCCAGGCCGAAGACGAGCAGGGCCAGGAAGGTCCCCGAGGTCGCGAAGGCCAGGCAGTGATTGATCGCCGAGCCGCCATGGACCGCGCCGTCCGTGCCGGCCGTCCCGTCCGCGCCGTCGGCGGACCAGTCGGCGAAGGCCCGCGGATCGGCGCTCAGCAGTCGCTGGTACCCCGTGCCGTCCCACCCGTGGATCAGGGTGAAGAACAGCAGGAAGTACCCGGCCACCGCCTGGAGGTACCCCCAGTACCCGGCCCCGACCAGCACGAACAGCCGCGCCGCCAGGAACCCGAGCAGCGCGCCGACGACCACCGAGGCCACGTAGAAGAGGGCGAAGCCGGCCCACACCCCGTCGTGGTCGCGCGCGACGTGCATGGTCGCCCAGGCAGGGTTCTGCCACAGCAGGTACACCCCGGTCGGGGCGGGCAGCAGGGCCGCGTAGAGCAGGGTGAGCGCGAGGTACGGATTGGACGCGCGGCTGCGCGTGCGGACCCCCTCGCCCTGGACCGAGCGCTCCCACCACTGGAGCTGGCGCCCGGCCGCCACCGCGAAGGTGGCTCCGACGGCGTACGCCCACAGCGGCGCCGCCTGTACGGGGATCACGAGGCCTCCAGTCGCAGCCCGTCGGTCTTGATCACGTCGGAGGTGACCAGCGCCTGCTCCGCGCTCACCTGGGTCATGAAGACGAACGGCGGGATCACCGGGGGAGCGGGCAGCCCGTCCGGGCTGAAGGTGACGCAGAGCAGCCCCTCGATGCAGCCGCTGAACCTCGTCAGGTACAAGGTCACGTCGCCGCTCAGGTTCAGGGTCCTGGCGGCCAGCCCGTACTCCTCGCCGCCGTCGCGGGTGCGCAGCCGGTAGTCGGTGAGCGTGGCCGCGCGCATCCGCAGCACCAGCACCTTCAACGGGCCGTTCGCCGTGGGCACCTGGGTGACGCCCGCGAAGGCGAAGCCCTGCGGCGCGAAGAGGGAGGTGGTCACGGTCGGAGGGGTGCGCGCCGCCGTCGGCGCGGCCGACCCGTCCGCCCCGGCCTGCGGGGCGCCCGTGGCCGTCGCGAGCGCGGCGAGCAGCACCACCGGCAGCGCCACGGCCAGCGTGCGCGGCCCGCTGCCGTCCAGGCTCGGGATGTACGGGCCCTCCGCCTCCTCCGGATCCGGCAGCGGGGTCCAGCCGAAGGCCAGGGCGCTGCCCGCGATGCCGAGGAACATGCCGAGCAGGAAACCGCCGAGGTTGGTCGCCACGAAGGACAGCACCGACAGCAGCAGCGCGTGGACGGAGACGTACGCCCGGGTCTGCGGCAGGAGCCACAGGAACAGGCCCGCGGCGATCAGCGCGATGCCGATGCCGATCGCGGCGATCCCGCCGAGGCCCAGGCTGACCAGGACGGTGAGCGGGGAGAGCGGGACCAGCAGCAGTTCGGTCCCGCCCAGGATCACCAGCAGCCCGCCCCAGAAGGGGCGGGCGCGGCGCCAGGCCCGCAGCCGCCGCCGGGGGCCGGGGTACGGGAGCCGCCGCTCCAGCCACCCGGCCCCCGGCCCGGCCGGTCGACGTGGGCCTAGAAGCACTTCTTGCCGTCCAGGCTGACGTTGAGCTTCATGCCCTTGAGGTGGAAGTTGCCGCCGGTCGCGGACCAGGCGTGCGATTTCACGTCCACGACCTCGATGTTCCCGGCCTGGAGCCCGAACTTCCCGGCCTCGCCCGTGACTCCGCTCACCTGGTCGAGGGTGGAGGCGTCGCGGCCGATCTGGGCGGTGCCGAAGGTGGCGTCTCCGGCCAGGTCCTCGCCGTCGATGACGAGATTGCTGGCGGTGACGTCCCCGGCCGGGCCGCCGGCGGTCAGTTTGAAGGTCACCTTGCCGAGGGGGGTGTCCACTTCGGCGGCCTGGCAGATGTCGCTGAGGGTGGCCTCGCCGATGCCGAGCAGTGCGACCGGGTGCCCCTTGCCGTCGACGGAACGGTCCGTCTGCACGTACGAGGCCAGGCCCTTGCTGCTCAGCTTGGACGAGGAGACCTGGAAACTGGTCCCCGAGACGGCGAAGGAGGCGGCGAGCGCGCCCTGCGCCATGACCATGGCCATCGCCCCGACCGCGACGACCGCGGGCATCGCGACGGCGGCCGTCTTCTTCCAGTTGACCCGGCCCTCGGGGGTGTTTCTCTTCGTGCTCGTCTTGCCGTTGCCCATGACGTGTTCCTCCCGTACGTCGTCCGGTGCGCAGGGGGAGTGCAAGGTGCGGAGGGGGGTGCAAGGTGCAGAGGGGAGCGCACAGGAGGGGTCTGCCATACTTCGGGCATCCTGTGGCAGTTCGAGGCTAGGGCTGAATTTGAATAATAGTCAACAGCGCGGAACGACCGGGCGTTCGCAGGTTCGGAGAGCCGAACTGATAGCGATCGGGCGCAAGTTGTTCGCCGACACCTCGTACGACGCGCTCTCCATGGACGACATCGCCAAGCACGCCGGCGTGGCCAAGGGCCTCATCTACTACTACTTCAAGAGCAAACGCGGCTACTACCTGGCCATCGTCGAGGACTCGGTCGCCGAGCTCGTCGCCCGCGCCGGCGGTGAGACCGACGTCTCGAATGCCGAACGGGTGCGCCGCACCATCGACGGTTACCTGCACTACGCCGAGCACCACCAGGCCGCCTACCGCACCATCGTCACCGGCGGCGTCGGCTCCGACTCCGAGGTCCTCGCCATCCGCGACGCCGTGCGCGAGGAACTCGCCGCGGCCATCGCCGAAGGCGCGTACGGCCGCCGCACCGTCCCGCCGATCGCACGGCTGGCACTCGTGGGCTGGCTGTCGGGGGTCGAGGGCTGCACGCTCGACTGGATCGGCTCGGCGGACGATCCCCGGGGCGGTCCCGGCCGCCCCGACCGGGCCGAGCTCGGCGCCCTGCTCGTACGCACGCTGCGCGCGACGCTCACCGTCATCGAGGAGTTCGTCCCCGAGTGCCCGGCGCCGCCCTCCGAGGACAGTGATCTCCGGGAAAGTGATCTTCAGAAGTGCGATCTTCACGGGGATGATCTCGCACCCGTGACGGGAAGCCCCTGATCGGGCATACTCAACCGCCGCAGCCACTTGAACTGGAACTTCCCGCGATCCGGGAGTCACCATCGGCTGTGAGCCCCGAGACCCGGCGACGCGTCCCACCCCGGCGTGCCGCCCCGTGCTTTTGCGAGTGAGGAGAGCGCCGCCATGACCGACCGCGCGCCGCAGCAGGTGGACCGTCAGCTGCCGACCGAGGAGTCCCGCGACCTGCTCGCACTCGTACGCGAGATCGCGCAGCGCGAGATCCGGCCCCTGGCCGCCGAGGAAGAGGACCGCGGCCGCTTCCCGCGGGAGATCTTCACGCTCCTCTCCGAGGCCGGACTGCTCGGTCTCCCGTACGCCGGCGAGTACGGCGGCGGCGAGCAGCCGTACGAGGTCTACCTCCAGGTGCTGGAAGAGCTGGCCGCGGCCCGTCTGACCGTCGGGCTCGGCGTCAGCGTGCACTCCCTCGCCTGCCACGGCCTGGCCGGGTACGGCACCAAGGAGCAGCAGAGCGCCCACCTGCCCGCGATGCTCGGCGGCGGCCTGCTCGGCGCGTACTGCCTCTCCGAGCCGGGCGCCGGCTCGGACGCGGCCTCGCTGACCACCAGGGCGGTCCGGGACGGCGAAGACTGGATCGTCAGCGGCACCAAGGCTTGGATCACCCACGGTGGGGTCGCCGACTTCTACACGGTCCTGGCCCGCACGGGCGTGGACGGCCCGAAGGGCATCACGGCCTTCCTGGTGCCGGGCGACGCCGAGGGCCTCACGGCCGCGATCCCCGAGAAGAAGATGGGCATGAAGGGTTCGCCCACCGCCCAGCTGCACTTCGACGGCGTACGGGTCCCCGACACCCGCCGCATCGGCGAGGAGGGCCAGGGCTTCACCATCGCCCTGGCCGCCCTCGACGCGGGCCGCCTCGGCATCGCCGCCTGCGCGATCGGCGTGGCCCAGGCCGCGCTGGACGAGGCCCTGGTCTACGCCCTGGACCGCAAGCAGTTCGGCCACCCCATCGCCGACTTCCAGGGCCTGCGGTTCATGCTGGCCGACATGGCGACGAAGATCGAGGCGGGCCGCGCGCTGTACCTGGCGGCTGCGCGGCTGCGGGACGCGGGCAAGCCGTTCTCCCGGCAGGCGGCGATGGCCAAGCTGTTCTGCACCGACGCGGCGATGGCCGTCACCACGGACGCGGTCCAGGTGCTCGGCGGCTACGGCTACACGGCGGACTTCCCGGTGGAGCGGCTGATGCGCGAGGCGAAGGTCCTCCAGATCGTGGAGGGCACGAACCAGATCCAGCGCATGGTGATCGCCCGCCACCTGGCGGGCCCCGAGTCCCGCTAGCTTCACCCGGGCTCCGGGTCCCGCGAGCTTCACCCGGGCCCCGCGTCCCGCCGGCTTCACCCGGGCCCCGCGCGGCCCGGCCTTCCGGCCCCTGCGCCCGGCCCTTCCGGCCCCCGCGAGGCCCGGACCTCCCGGCTCCCTCTTCAGGTAGTGCCCCCGAAGAGGGGGCCGGTCGGCCAGATGGGCGAGGAGGCGATCCGGGACCACTCCGGATCGCGCCGCCCGGGCACGGTCCGGCCCTCCGCGGCCCAGCGGGTGAGCAGCGCGCTGTAGATGGGCGGGTCGGGTGTATGCGGAACCGATTCTTCGCGCCCTGCGGACGGCGCCCGCCGCCGGCGCCCCACTCTCGGCGTGGAACTCTCCATCGTGGTCATACCGGGCCAACGCGCCATCGGATCCACGGGTAACCCCGTCCATCCGTTCGACCCCGCCCCCTGGTCGGCCCCTTGGTCGGCGGAGCGCGCCCCGACCCCCGCCGCACGACGTGTCTTCCTGACAGTCTGTGCCACACCTCTGGTCCCCACCACCAGATCTGACGTACCGTCATCTCCGCTCAAGGTGCCAGCTCCCGCATGCCCCGCACCCACAACCGGAGGTTCGCCATGCCCGCCGACCGGCCCGTATCCCTCGACGAATACCCCATCCACCAGGCCCCGTTGTCGATGAAGCACCTCGTCACCGGCGACCGCAACGCCTACGACCGCTGCATCTTCCACGTCTTCGACCACGCCGGCCGCGCCGTCCTGATCCTCGGTCTCGGCGTCTACCCCAACGCCGGGGTCATCGACGCCTACGCCACCCTGCGCATCGGCGACGAACTCCTCGCCGTCCGCGCATCCGACGCCCTCACCGACGACCGCATGAACCTCTCCGTCGGCCCGCTCCGGATCACCATCGACGAACCCCTCAAGCGCATCGGCCTCACCTGCGCCGCCGACCCGGACGACCCCGACGGGCTCTCGTACGACATCGCCTGGACCGCCGAGTTCCCCGCGGTCTGGGAGCCCCACCACACCCAGCGCCGCGGCGACCGCCTCATCCTCGAAGGGCGCCGCTTCGTCCAGGCGGGCAACGTCACCGGCACCATCCGGGCCAAGGGCGAGGAGTTCACCCTCGACGCCGCCGAGTGGACCGGCACCCGGGACCGCAGCTGGGGCGTGCGCCCCATCCCCGGCGAGGACGGCGGCCGGGCAGCCGAGGAACACCGCCCCGAGGGCTTCCACTGGCTCTGGATCCCCGTCCGCTTCGAGGACCGCTTCCTCATGGTCATCGCCCAGGAGGACGCCGACGGGCTGCGGGGCCTCAGCGAAGCCGTCCAGGTGTTCCCCGAAGGCAGCGGCCGGCACGACGTGCAGCTCGGCTGGCCGCACACCGACATCCGCTACCGTTCCGGCAGCCGCCACCCCGAGAGCGCGGTGGTCCACCTCACCGACCCGGACGGCCGAAAGCCCCTCGAACTCGGCGTGGAGATCCTGAACTCCTCACCGCTCGCCGTCGGCGCCGGCTACCCGCCCGCCTCCGACTGGCAGCACGGCACCTGGCAGGGCCGTGGCTGGACCGACCGCCGCGTCTACGACCTCTCCGACCCCGCGGCCCACCCCATGGCCGCCTTCGGGGTCACCGACCACTCGGCCCGCTTCACCCTCGAAGGCCGCACCGGCTTCGGCATCTTCGAGCACGGCAGCTTCGGCCGCCACGACCCGAGCGGCTTCACCGACTACGGCTCGGTGGCCCCGTAGGACCAGCCCGGAAGCATGCGGAAGCAAGCCGCACGCAGGAACAGGAAGGGGTACCCCCATGGCAGGACCGGCACCACGCCCCCGCACCTCCACCCGCGAGCCCGAGGAACTCGGCCGGCGCCTCGCCGCCTGGCTCGACACCGAGCTCCCCGGCGCGAAGGTCACCAACGTCTCCGTCCCCGGCTCCAACGGCATGTCCAGCGAGACCCTGCTCTTCGACATCGAGCACCCCGACGCCCCCGTCCGCGCCTGCGCGCTGCGCCTCGCCGCCGACCCGGCCGCCTACACCGTCTTCCCCACCTACGACATGCCCCGTCAGCACCGCGTGATGAGCCTGGTCGCCGCCCACACCGACCTGCCCGTCCCGCGCGTGCAGTGGCTGGAAGAGGACCCCGGCCCGCTCGGCGCGCCGTTCTTCGTCATGGCCCGCGCCGAAGGCCGCGTACCGCCCGACGTGATGCCCTACACCTACGAGGGCAACTGGCTGCACAGCGCGAGCGACGCCGAACGCGCCGAGCTCCAGGAGGCGAGCGTCTCCCTCCTCGCCCGGCTGCACGACCAGTTCCCGCCCGGGGAGGCGGAGTTCCTCCTGCCGGCGGGCGAAGGCAGCCCGCTGCGCCGCCACGTCGAGGGCCAACGCGCCTACTACGACTGGGTGGTGGCCGGAAAGTCCCGCTCCCCGCTACTGGAACGGGCCTTCGACCGCCTCGAAGAGCTCTGGCCGGCCGACGAGGGCGGCCCGGCCGTGCTCAACTGGGGCGACGCCCGCATCGGCAACGTCATCTTCGACGCCGAAGGCTTCGAGCCCGTGGCCGTCCTCGACTGGGAGATGGCGGCCTTCGCGCCGCGCGAGGTGGACCTCGGCTGGTCCGTCTACCTCCACCGGTTCTTCCAGGACCTGACCGTGAGTTTCGGCCAGCCCGGACTGCCGGAGTTCCTGCGCCGCGAGGACATCGAGCGCCGGTACGCCGAACTCACCGGGCACACGCCGCGGGACATGGAGTTCCACACCCTCTACGCTGCCCTGCGGCACGGGATCGTGATGCTGCGGATCGCCTACCGGCAGGCGCACTTCGGCGAGGTCGAGATCCCCTCGGATCCGGACGGCCTGATCCTGCACCATGCCAGTCTCGCCGCCATGGTGCAGGGAACGTACTGGTAGCTCGTACCCGCCGGCCCGTAGGGGCGGTTCAGGCGGCCTGCGCGTGCTGCCGCATCTGCGGCAGCGCCGCGGGCACGGGCGTGCGTACCGGACGCGAGCCGGGGCCGCCGACGTGCGAGAAGGGCTGCGTGCGCCAGTCCAGCCCCTGCGGCAGCGCGAGGTGCACGACGGGCTCCAGCTCCTGGCCCTCGTCGGCGGCGAGGCCGAGGCCGAGGGTGGGCAGGGCGTCGGAGGCGGGCCGCCCGGTACCCGCGCACACCGTGAGCCCGAACGGGTTCCACGGGGTCAGGCAGAGGGCGTGCTCCGGCAGGTACTCCTCGTCCGCGACGAGGGCGATGGCCTGACCGCAGTCGGGGCAGGTCGCGTGGTGGATCTCGAATCCCTCGGTGTATTCGAGGTAGTCGTCGTCGTCGGCGTAACCGCCGTCGACGATTTCCAGGGGCTCCGGTTCGATGCGACCGGCGCGCTTGGTGTTCAGCATGGATGTACTCCCCCTTGGGTGGGCCGGGCGGGCAGGTTCTTCGGCCACGGCCACCCCAAGCACTTCCCGTCACGCGGCACGAGTAACCACTTCCGGCCGCCGTACGCCCGCATATCCCTGTGGCCTTGGTCACATGACCGCCGCGGGCGCCGCCTCAATCCGTGGACACGGCTGGGCCTGAGGCGGTCCGGGGCCGTAAGTTGTGCGGCTATGAGCGCAATGGAGGAGCTGGACCGCCAGATCGTGGATCTGCTCGTGCGGGACGGACGGATGAGCTACACGGACCTGGGCAAGGCCACGGGCCTGTCCACGTCGGCCGTCCACCAGCGGGTACGCCGCCTGGAACAGCGCGGAGTCATCCGCGGCTACGCGGCCGTCGTCGACCCCGAGGCCGTCGGACTGCCGCTGACGGCCTTCATCTCGGTCAAGCCCTTCGACCCGAGCGACCCCGACGACATCGCGGAACGGCTGGCGGGGGTTCCGGAGATCGAGGCCTGCCACAGCGTCGCGGGCGACGAGAACTACATCCTCAAGGTCCGCGTCGCGACCCCGCTGGAACTGGAAGACCTCCTGGGCCGCCTGCGCGCCCTGGCCCACGTCTCCACCCGCACGACGGTGGTCCTCTCCACCCCCTACGAGGCCCGCCCGCCCCGCATCTAGCGAACAAGCCTCGCCGGCGCTTGAGGCGCGGGGTCCGGGGCGGAGCCCCGGGAAACGGCGAAAGGGCGGGGCGGGGAGAAGCCGCCCGCAGGGCCCGCCCCGCACCCACGTCCCGCCGCGCCCCCGCAGAGGGGGCGGTGGTCCGGGGCGCGGGGCGGACCCGCCAGACTGGTCGGCATGACAGACCGCACCGCCGACTCCGCCACAGCCGCCGGAGGCCACCGCACCGTCCTGCTCCGCGGCGGCGAAGTACACAGCCCCGCCGACCCCTTCGCCACCGCGATGGTGGTGGAGCGCGGCCACATCGCCTGGGTGGGCTCCGAGGGTGCCGCCGACGCCTTCGCGCAGGGCGTGGACGAGGTCGTCGACCTCGACGGCGCGCTCGTCACCCCCGCCTTCACCGACGCCCACGTCCACACCACCTCCGCCGGGCTCGCGCTCACCGGGCTGGACCTCTCCGGGGCCGCCTCCCTCGCCGAGGCCGTCGAGCGCGTACGCGCGTACGCGGACAGCCGCCCCGCCGACCGGGTGCTCCTCGGCCACGGCTGGGACGCCGCCCGCTGGCCCGAACGCCGCGCACCCCTGCGACGCGAGCTCGACGAGGCCACCGGCGGCCGGCCGCTCTACCTCAGCCGCATCGACGCGCACTCCGCCGTGGTGACCACGGCCCTGCTCCACCTCGTCCCCGAGGCCCGCGGAGCCGCCGACGAGCCGCTGACCCGCGACGCCCACCACGCCGTACGCCGCGCGGCGCTCGGCGCCCTCACCCCGGCGCAGCGCGCCGAGGCCCAGCGGGCCGCCCTCGACCGGGCCGCCTCCCTCGGCATCGGCTCCGTCCACGAGTGCGGCGGCCCGGACATCTCCTCCGCGGAGGACTTCACCTCCCTCCTGGAACTCGCCCGTACGCACCCCGGACCCCGCGTCTTCGGCTACTGGGCCGACCGGGACCTCGACCAGGCCAGGGCGCTCGGCGCCGTCGGGGCCGCCGGCGACCTCTTCGTCGACGGCGCCCTCGGCTCGCACACCGCCTGCCTGCACGCCCCGTACGCCGACGAGGCCCACACCGGCACCGGCTACCTCGACGCGCGGGCCGTGGCCGAACACGTCGCCGCCTGCACCGAGGCGGGGCTCCAGGCCGGTTTCCACGCCATCGGGGACGCCGCGATCACCGCCGTCGTCGAAGGGGTCCGGGCCGCCGCCGACAAGGTGGGCCTGGCCCGGATCCGCGCCGCCCGGCACCGCGTCGAGCACGCCGAGATGATGACCCCGGCCACCATCGCCGCCTTCGCCGACCTCGGCCTCACCGCCTCCGTACAGCCCGCATTCGACGCGCTGTGGGGCGGCGAGGAGGGCATGTACGCCGACCGGCTCGGCGCCGAGCGCGCCCGTACCCTCAACCCGTACGCGGCCATGCTCAAGGCGGGCATCCCGCTGGCCTTCGGCTCCGACGCCCCCGTCACCCCGCTCGACCCCTGGGGCACGGTCCGCGCGGCCGCCTTCCACCGCACGCCGGCCCACCGCGTCTCGGTACGGGCCGCCTTCGCCGCCCACACCCGCGGCGGCTGGCGGGCCCTGGGCCGCGACGACGCGGGGATCCTCGTCCCGGGCGCCCCGGCCGACTACGCCGTGTGGCAGAACGCCGAGCTGGTGGTGCAGGCCCCCGACGACCGGGTCGCGCGCTGGTCCACCGACCCCCGTTCCGGCACCCCCGGACTGCCCGACCTGACCCCCGGCTCGGACCTGCCGGTCTGCCTGGCCACCGTGGTCGGTGGCCGGGAGGTATTCGTACGGCCACAGGGGTGATCCGGGGGGCCGTGGTTCGGTAAGGGCGACCGGACCCGGATAGGTTCGGCCGGGTCCACCACCGGACGTCCGAACCGGACGGAGCCGTTCGCTCAACCGCGCCCGCGCCTCGGGGGCGAGGGAAGGTTTCGCCGGAAAAGGTGTCCCCCCTGCTCCGAAGGAGCTTGGGGGAGGGTGGCCTCAGATCGGGGCCCGGCGGTCCAGTAGACAACGGTCAGGCGGCCCGCAGCCAGCGGGAGCCGGTCCGGCCCGAAGGACCGCGGGCTCCGATCGCTGTTCTAAAATCACCTCTGCGAGACGACGTACACGACGTCAAGGATGTACGGGAACGCAAAAGGGGACTCAGTGAGCGACGGCGGACAGCGAAGCTACGGACCGCTCGGCACGGCCTTGGTGATCATTCCGACCTACAACGAGGCGGAGAACATCGGGCTGATCGTCGGCCGCGTCCGCGCGGCTGTGCCCGGGGCCCACGTCCTGGTCGCGGACGACAACAGCCCGGACGGCACCGGCAAGCTCGCCGACGAGCTGGCCGCCTCGGACGAGCAGGTCCACGTCCTGCACCGCAAGGGCAAGGAAGGGCTCGGAGCCGCCTACCTCGCCGGTTTCACCTGGGGCCTGGACAACGGCTACGGGGTCATCGTCGAAATGGACGCCGACGGCTCCCACCAGCCCGAGGAACTGCCCCGGCTGCTCACCGCCCTGGAGGGCGCCGACCTGGTGCTGGGCTCCCGCTGGGTGCCGGGCGGCCGGGTCGTCAACTGGCCCAAGAGCCGCGAGTTCCTCTCCCGGGGCGGCTCCACGTACTCCCGGCTGATGCTGGGCGTCCCGATCCGGGACGTCACCGGCGGCTACCGCGCCTTCCGCCGCGAGACCCTCGAAGGCCTGGGCCTGGCCGACGTGGCCTCCGCGGGCTACTGCTTCCAGGTGGACCTGGCCCGCAGGGCCGTGCACAAGGGCTTCCGCGTGGTCGAGGTGCCCATCACCTTCGTCGAGCGCGAGTTCGGCGACAGCAAGATGAGCAAGGACATCGTGGTGGAGGCCCTGTGGCGGGTCACCCAGTGGGGCATCAAGGAGCACGCGGACAAGCTGACCGGCAAGATCCGCGGCAAATAGGGCCTCACCCCTAGGGGATGTCCGGTACCTCCGACTGAGGACGCTTTTACACCGGCCCAGGCACACTGGTGGGTATGACGACCGGAGTTCCGACACAGACGGCCCCCCGGCGCCGTTCGCCCGCCCGTACGATCCTTCCCCTGGCCGTCGCCGCCTGGCTGATCCTGGAGATCTGGCTGCTCAGCCAGGTCGCCGGAGCCGCCGGCGGCGGGACCGTCGCCCTGCTCCTGGCGGGCGGCATGGTGCTCGGTGTGGTGGTCATCAAGCGGGCCGGGCGGCGCGCCTTCAAAAACCTCACGGACACCTTCCAGCAGGCCCAGGCGGGCGCAGCGCCCACCCCGCAGCAGCCCGGCACCGGCAACGGCCTGACCATGCTGGCCGGCCTGCTCCTGATCGTGCCGGGCCTCCTCTCGGACGTGGCGGGCCTGTTCCTCCTGCTCCCGCCGGTCCGCGCCTGGATCAGCCGCCGGACGGCCCGCACGCTGGAGCGGAAGATGGCCTCCGCGCCCGCCGGCAGCTTCGGCGACGCCTTCCAGCAGGCCCGCATCCACTACCCGGACGGCAAGGTCGTCCAGGGCGAGGTCATCCAGGGCGAGGTCATCCGCGAGGACCGGCCGCGGAGCTCCGGCCCCGACGCCGGTGGCTACCGGCCGCCGCTCACCCCCTGACCGGCCAACGCCGAGGGCCCCCGCCCCCCCCGGGGGGGGGGGGGGGTGGTTTTCACCACGTTCGCGGCCGCCGAGGAGAGAGGGGGTGTT
>NZ_JBHYVM010000021.1:97702-138651 GCF_042750105.1 Streptomyces sp. NPDC059443
CTTTTCGTCGGCAGCGTCAGTTGTTTATAAGAGACAGGCCACACACTGTGTGGCGGGGGCCCTCGGCGTTGGAGCTGTGTTGCTGTCGTCCGGGTGTCAGGCGGACTTGCGGCTGTCGCGCGGATGCACGGCAATGTTCATGGCGCCGGAACGAAGGACCGCAAGCCTCTCGGCGAGCACTTCCTCCAGCTCCTCGCGGGTGCGCCGCTCCATGAGCATGTCCCAGTGCGTTCGCGCAGGCTTGCCCTTCTTCTCTTCGGGCCCGTCCCCGTCGACCAGGAGTGCCATGGCGCCGCACGCCTTGCACTCCCACTCCGGCGGAATTTCTGCCTCAACCGAGAACGGCATCTCAAATCGATGTCCGTTCTGGCATGCGTACTCCACCGCCTGGCGCGGGGCCAGATCGATGCCGCGGTCCGTCTCGTAGCTGGTAACCACGAGCCGCGTACCGCGGAGAGCTCGCTCACTCATGAATCGTGCCTCCCGGGCTTGTCGCCCACAGGACAGGTGTCGCTGTCGTCGTCATCCGGTCAACGTCCGGTCGGCGGTATAGATTCCCGCTCCGGGTCATGCGTCGCCCGTCGTGCCGCCCCTTGTTGTACCCACCAATGCCCGTTTTGTCACATCTGGCAGCAGATGTCACCCAACGTCTTCACTCAGTGAGCACGCAGTAACGGTCCGCCTGGCAGGCCAAAGGCGTACACTACCGGCCCTTCGCTTGAACGTCGAAATCTGTTCCGAATTCGCGTCCCAGGATCCGGGCAGACCCGCTCAGATCCGCTCGGGTACAGGATTCCCCGCCGCCTCCACCGCGCGCCGGACCGGCACTCGGGCGAGCAGCACGAAACCCAGTGCGAAGAACACCACCAACGAGATGATCGCGTCCCGGTAGCTCCCCGTGACCTGGTAGGTGATGCCGAAGACCAGCGGCCCCACCCAGCTCAGCCCCCGATCGCTCATCTCGTACGCCGAGAAGTACTCGGCCTCCTTGCCCGCCGGCACCAGGTGCGAGAAGAGCGAGCGCGACAGCGCCTGGCTCCCGCCCAGCACCAGTCCGATCATCGAGGCGAGCGCGAAGAACCAGACCGGGGTGCGGGCCGGCAGGAAGTAACCGGCCGCCAGCGTCAGCCCCCAGGCGGCCAGCGAACCCAGAATCGTCCGCTTGGCGCCGTAGAGCACGGCCAGCCGGCCCATCCCCAGCGCGCCCGCCACCGCGAGGATCTGCACGAGCAGTACGGCCACGATCAGCGTCGACTGCTCCAGCTTCAGCTCCTCCGATCCGTAGATGGAGGCCTGGGAGATCACGGTCTGCACGCCGTCGTTGTAGATCAGGTACGCCAGCAGGAACGACAGGGTCAGCGGGTAGCGCCGCATGTCCTTCAGGGTGGCGATGAGCTGCTTCCAGCCGCTGACCGTCGGACCCGCCCCCGCCTCCCGGACCACGGCCCGGTCCCGCAGCCGCCGCAGCGGGATGATCGTGAAGGCGCCCCACCAGAGCCCCGCCGAGGCCAGGCAGATCCGTACGGCCATGCCCTCCGAGAGCCCGAAGGAGTCGTGGCCCTGGAAGAGCACGAGGTTCAGTACGAGGACGAAGGCGCCCGAGGTGTACCCGAAGGCCCAGCCGCGCGAGGAGACGGTGTCCCGCTCGTCGGGGGTGGAGATCTGCGGCAGATAGGCGTTGTAGAGCACCATCGAGACCGCCAGTGAGGCGTTCGCGACGATCAGCAGCAGCCCGCCGAGCAGGTAGCGGTCGCCGCCCAGGAGGAACATCCCGGCGGTCGCCGCCGCCCCCGTGTACGCGGCCGCCGCCAGCAGCGGCTTCTTGCGGCCGCTGCGGTCGGCGAGCGCGCCGGCCAGCGGCATGATCAGGACGGCCACGATCACCGAGACCGACACGGAGTACGCGAAGTACGAACCGGCCCGGACCGGGATGCCCAGCGGGTGCACGTACCCGTCGGCGTCCGCCGCGGCCTTGGCCACGGCCGTCAGGTACGGGCCTAGGAACACGGTGAGCACGCTCGTCGAATACACCGAGCAGGCGAAGTCGTAGAAGTACCAGCCGTGCTGCTCGCGCTTGCGCGCCGCCGCAGCGGAGGCGGCTCCGGCGGTGGCCGCCGAAGCGGTCCCTCTGCCGTCCTCCGCCCCGGATTCCGCTTGATCTGTGGTCTGCGCACTCATGAGTGCCCCCTCGCTGGTCCCCGTACCGCTCCGGCCGCCGCACCGGACGCGGCGGCCCACTGGCTTGTCAGGCCCAGGCCCCGCGCCGGTCCAGCACCGTGCGCAAGATGTCGATCCGGTCGGTCATGATGCCATCGACACCCAGGTCGAGTAGAGCCTCCATACGTTCCGGTTCGTTCACGGTCCACACGTGCACCTGGAGACCCCGCTCGTGCGCGGCGCGGACGAACCTCCGGTCCACCACGCGGATGCCCCCCTGGGTCTCGGGAACCTGCGCCGCCACCGCCCCCGCGCGCAGCGCCGCCGGGATCGCGTACGAGCGCAGCCGCAGCCCGAGCACCCCGAGCACCCCGTACGAGGTCGCCAGCCGGGGACCGGCGATCTTCTGGGCCCGCGCCACCCGCCGCTCCGAGAAGGAGCCCACGCACACCCGGTCCCAGGCCCCGGCGCGCGCGATCAGGTTGACCAGCGGGTGCAGGGCCGACTCGTCCTTGATGTCCACGTTCCAGCGGGCGTCCGGGAACTCCTCCAGGAGCTCCTCGAAGAGCGCGAGCGGCTCGGTCCCGCCGACCCGGGCCTCCCGGATGCGGCTCCACTGCTGCTCGCGGATCCGGCCCTGCCCGTCGGTGACCCGGTCCAGGGTCGCATCGTGGAAGGCCACCAGCTTCCCGTCGGCGCTGGCGTGCACATCGGTCTCGAAGTACCGGTAGCCCGCGTCGGCGGCCCGCCGGAAGGCGGCGGCGGTGTTCTCCAGCCCGTCCGCGGCCCCGCCGCGGTGCGCGAAGGGGATCGGAGCCGGGTGGTCGAGATAAGGGTGGGGGAGGCGTACGTGCGTCACCGCGGCAGTATGCCTGCTGTCCCCGCCAGGGTGGGAGCGGCCCGGTGTCCGCCCGGTGAACGGCCCCGCCGGCGCGGTCGCGTACGGCCCCGTACCGGCCCGGTGCCTACCCGGTACCGGGTAGGCGGCGACCCTCCTGGTCCGGACGGGAGCGCCGCGTGGCACTCTGGACCTGCGGAACCAATCCAATCCCGCCCCTCAGTGGGACGGCAGGGGCCAATTCGACGAAGGTGGACCGGATCGCATGGCGCAGTGGACCTCGGCGGTAGGTGCCGCACAGCTCGGCCGGCTCATCACCTCCCAGCAGGGCCGGGCCGCGGTGCCCGGTGCGCGCAAGCTGCCCGCGTACCGCACCCTCGCCGACGGGATCCGCCTCCTCGTCCTGGAGGGCCGTGTCCCCGTCGCAGCCCGGCTGCCCGCCGAGCGGGAGCTCGCCGTCGCGCTCTCCGTCAGCCGCACCACCGTCGCCGCCGCCTACGAGGCCCTGCGCGGCGAGGGGTTCCTGGAGTCCCGCCGGGGTGCCGGGAGCTGGACCTCCGTGCCCGCCGGGAACCCCATGCCCGCCCGCGGCCTGGAGCCCCTGCCCCCCGAGTCCCTCGGCTCGATGATCGACCTCGGCTGCGCCGCCCTCCCGGCCCCCGAGCCCTGGCTCACCAAGGCCGTCCAGGGCGCCCTGGAGGAACTCCCGCCGTACGCCCACACCCACGGGGACTACCCGGCCGGGCTGCCCGCCCTGCGCCGCATGCTCGCCGACCGCTACACCGAGCGCGGCATCCCGACCATGCCCGAGCAGATCATGGTCACCACGGGCGCGATGGGCGCCATCGACGCCATCTGCAGCCTCTTCGCGGGGCGCGGCGAGCGGATCGCCGTCGAATCCCCGTCCTACGCCAACATCCTCCAGCTCATGCGCGCCGCCGGCGTGCGCCTGGTGCCGGTCGCCATGGCGGAGGGGCTGACCGGCTGGGACATGGACGTCTGGCGTCAGGTCCTGCGCGACTCCGCCCCCCGCCTCGCCTACGTGGTCGCCGACTTCCACAACCCCACCGGGGCGCTCGCCTCCGACGAGCAGCGCCGCGCGATGGTGGAAGCGGCCCGCTCGGCCGGGACCGTGCTCGTCGCCGACGAGACCATGGTCGAGCTCCAGCTCGACCCGACGATGGAGATGCCGCGCCCGGTCTGCTCCTTCGACCCGGCCGGCTCCACCGTCATCACCGTCGGCTCCGCCAGCAAGGCCTTCTGGGCCGGCATGCGCATCGGCTGGGTCCGCGCGGCCCCCGACGTCATCCGCAGCCTCGTCGCGGCCCGCGCCTACGCCGACCTCGGCACCCCCGTGCTGGAACAGCTCGCGGTGAACTGGCTGATGCGCACCGGCGGCTGGGCCCAGGCCGTGGAGATCCGCCGGGACCAGGCCCGCGAGAACCGGGACGCGCTGGTCGCTGCGGTGCGCCGGGAGCTGCCGGACTGGGAGTTCCGGGTCCCGCTGGGCGGTCTGACCCTGTGGGCCCGTGCGGGCGGGCTGTCCGGCTCCCGGCTGGCCGAGGTGGGCGAGCGGGTCGGCGTACGGGTCCCCTCGGGGCCCCGGTTCGGCGTCGACGGGGCCTTCGAGGGGTACGTACGGCTCCCGTTCACCGTCGGCGGCCCGGTGGCCGAGGAAGCGGCGGCCCGGCTGGCGGCCGCGGCCCGGCTGGTCGGCACCGGAGCGGGCGGCGGCGGCGCGGAGCCGCCGCGCACGTTCGTCGCGTAGGCCCTGGCCGAGTAGGCCTACGGGGCGTCCGCCGGGACCTCGGGGATCTCCGAGGCGTCGATCGCCGGGTCCTGGGACCGGGCCGGCGGCTGGACGATGTGCAGGGGCTTGCTCAGCGTGACGTGGTCCGGGACGGGCTTGGGCTGCGCCTGCCGCTCGGGCAGCAGCTCCAGTACCGCCTGCCGGTGTCCCGGGTGGGTGGCTTCGTCGTACGGGTCGGGCGTGGCGGGCACCTGCAACCGGTGCACGGGACCGGCGCCGAGCCGGGCGTACCCGCGCCCCGGCGGCACGACGGCCGTGGGCGTGGTGTGCGGGGGCAGCCCCAGCACGTCGGCGATCTGCTGGATGGTGGCGGCTCCGAGCACCACCCGGGCCCTGGTGTGCTGCCAGACGGAGTCGTGCAGCAGCTCCAGGTGGTCGAACTGCTCGGCCACCACCACGGTGACGTGCGCCGCGCGTCCGTGCCGCAGCGGCACCTGGAGCTGCGCGAGCGGGTCGGGGGCGCCCTCGGCGGTGGCCAGGTGGGCCAGCACGCTGGGCCGGTCGAGCAGGATCCACAGCGGGCGCCGGGTGTCCTCGGGCGCGGGCCGGCCGGCTTCGCGGGCCCGGTGGGCGGCGATCAGCCGCCGCTCCGTCTCGCGGGCGGCCCACTCCAGGGTGGACAGCGCCCCGCTCGGCCCGCACTCCACGGCGAGGACCCCGGAGCGGCCGGAGAGGCAGGAGTACTCGCCGCTGCCGCCGCCCTCCACGATCAGTACCTCGCCCCCGTGCCGCAGGGCTTGCAGGGCGACCGAGCGCAGCAGCGTGGACGTGCCGGCGCCGGGCTGGCCGACGGCCAGCAGGTGGGGTTCGGCGGAGCGGGAGCCGGTGCGCCAGATGACCGGCGGCATGTCGCGGGGCTCGTCGCCCTCCAGGACGGGCAGGGTGCGCTGCACGCTGCCCGCGTCGGTGAATCCGAGCACGGTCTCACCGGGGGCGGTCACGAAGGGCTGGGCGGCGATACCTGTCGGCAGCGCCGCCAGCACACTCAGGTCGAGCTGGTTGCCCTCCTCGTCCCAGTCGAAGAGATACTCCCGTCCGCGCCCGGACTTGGCGTGCAGCAGTGCCTCGATCCGGGCCCGTGACGCGGCCTCGCCATCGGTGAAGTAGGCCGGGTAGCGGATGTGGAGCCGGGTGACGCGGCCCGCCTCGTCGAACTCGTAGCCGCTGAAGGCCTTGTCCCATTCCCCGCCGTGGGCGAAGAGCGGACTCGGGTCCTCCGGGATGGAGAAGTACGGCACGAGGGCTTCGTAGAGGGAGCCGAGGCGTTCGGTCTCGGCATCGCTGGGCCCGGTCTTCACCGGGGTGCGGTCGCGTCCCTGCCAGGCCGCCGCCGCCATGAGGGTGATCAGGGCGGTGACGGGGCCGTAGGGGACGAGCGCGACCACGAGGACGCAGGCGGCTCCCAGGAACAGCGCGGGACCACGCTTGTCCTTGGGGGTGTCGCACCATTTGCGCCGCCCGGCGGAGGCCAGGATGCGCAGGCCGCGTCCGATGATGAGGAGCGGATGGAGGACGTCCGTGGCGCTGTCGGCGGCCGTGCGAGCGAAATCGCGGCCCCGGGTCAGCGACACGGTGCCGCTGGTGAGGATGCGGGGAAGTGGGCGCCGGGCCACGGGCGTCTCCTGGAGTTGTGGATGCTTCGGGTGGGTGCCGGGTGCCGGGCGCTAGAGCTTGATCCCGCCGAGAAGGCTCGCGAGGCTCGCCGTGCTCGCCGTGATGCTGGGGGCGATGGCGGAGCCCGCGAGGAAGAAGCCGAAGAGCGCGCAGACGAACGCGTGCGTCAGCTTCATTCCGTCCTTCTTGAAGAAGAGGAAGCAGATGATGCCGAGCAGTACGACACCTGAGATGGACAGGACCATGAGAGGTTCTCCTGGTGGGTGGGGACGGTCACCATCAGTTCTTCCAGGCTCACAGGAAGTATCAATGCGACAAAAGGTGCATACGGGTGAATCCCAGCTTTTTTCACTTGACCGGCCCAGCCCGGCTGGCGCGCCGGACGCGTAGGAAGCAAGAGGCTCGCGGGGTGATCATTGCCTCGGCCCGGCCCGCTCATGTGCAGGTCCGGGCGCTACCCTGACGATTCACCCGTACGGATGCGCTGCCGTACGCACCCCTGCCCGCGCGACCCCGGGTAACCCCGGGTCATCCCGCGCGATCCCGTGAAAGGCGGTACGACCGATGAGTGAGCACGTCGAGGGCAGCTCCCAGGACGTTCCCGACGAGGACGTCATCGAGCTGGCCACCAAGATCTTCGACCTCGCGCGCCGGGGTGAGACCGAGACCCTCGCCGCCTACCTCGACGCGGGCGTCCCGGCGAACCTCACCAACGACCGCGGCGACACCCTCGTCATGCTCGCCGCGTACCACGGCCACGCCGAGGCCGTCACGGCCCTGCTGGCCCGCGGCGCCGAGGCCGACCGCGCCAACGACCGGGGCCAGACCCCGCTCGCCGGAGCGGTCTTCAAGGGCGAGGAGGCCGTCATCCGCGCGCTGCTCGCCGGCGGGGCCGATCCGGAGGCCGGAACCCCCTCCGCCGTGGACACGGCCCGCATGTTCGCAAAGGCTGACCTGCTGGAACTTTTCGGAGCCAAGTAGTCCGCTTTTGGCGGGTCCGTGGCCGGTCCAGCCTCACGGATTGGTCACGGCGGCCTTAAATGTGGTCGCGGCGCACAAACCGCCTGGGTCATCATGACGTCGGATTCGATTCGCGGACATGGCGGACGGGCAGGAGCGGGCAGGACACAACGGGTGTCCGGTCCCCACTCCTGCCGGGGGACCGCCGCCCTGGTCGCGGAGCACCGACGAGAGTGAGAAGGCAATGGTCTACATCGAGCGGAACATGACGGCGGACGTCCTCACATGCTGTTACGCGGCCCTGTGAATCCCGATTCCCGGTTGCGTCCCCAGCTTGATTTGAGGCCATTCCCATGTTCGAACCAGTCATAGCGCCAAGCGGCACCCTGCTCGGGCTCCTCCAGCGGGGGCGCGGCGACGGAACGCTGCACGCACTTGCCGCGCCCAGGGCCGAGGCCCTGTCGGCGCTCAACCAGTGCGTGGCCGGCGACCCCCGCCAGGACTGGCAGGTCGAGAACCGCTCCTTGTACTACGCCCGCCTGTACGTGGACCTCGACGGCCCCCTCGGCGAGATCGAGAACCACCTCTTCGGCGTCGACGACCTCGTCGACGAGGACGAGCACCGCACCGGCCTCGCGCTGTCCGTGCTCGGGCACCTGGCCTCGTACGGCCGCGACGACGCGCTCATGCTGCTGCGCCGCTACGCCGCCACGGGCGCCGGCTGGGCCTGGGCCCTCGACGAGCTCGCCCTGCGCGACGACGACCAGGGGCTGCGCTCGCTGGCCGCCCCCGTGCTCGCCCGCTTCCCCGCCACCGCGGAGGGTGAGGCGCGGCTGGCCGCCGCCGTCCGCGACGCGTACGAACCCAGGCCCTGGTGCCTGTGGGAAGAGGACCCCGCCTACGGCGAGCGCCTGCGCGCCGCCCGCCAGCAGGGCTCCTTCGACCGCTGGCAGCGCCAGCTCACCCCGCGCGGCCCCCAGCCCGGCTGGGGCGTCCAGGCCGTCTTCGACTGGGCCGCCGACGGCCTGCGCCGGGGCACCCCGCTGCACGTACCCGCCGCCCGCTGCCTCGCCGCCGTGGCCACCCCCGAGGACCGCTCCGCGATCCTCGCGGCCGCAGCCGGAGCCGGTGGCGAGGCCGCCCGCGCCACCGCACTGCACCACCTGGTCCTCGCCGAGCCGGAGAACCCGGCCGTACTGGACCTCATCGAAGCCGCCGGGGACGAACCCGCCGTGGCCGCCTACGAGCGCATGTGCGGCCCCGGCGCCGTCGAACGGGCCCGGCGCTGGGCCCACCGCCCCGACGCCCTCGGAGGGGCCGCGGCGGCCCTCCTGGCCGCCCGTGGCGGAGCCGAGGACGCGGGCGCGGTACTCGGAGCACTGCGCTCCACGGTGCGCGGCTCCGGCCCCGACTCGGTACGGCTGTTCGCCCTGGTCGACGGGGCCGGCCGGCTCGCGATCGGCTGCGCGGCGCCGGTGCTGCGCCACATCTACCGCGAGACCTCCTCCTCGCACCTGAGGGGCCGGGCCGCGCGGGCCCTGGCGGCCACGGACCCGTCGTTCGGGTCGGGCTTCGCGGTGGAATGCCTCTGGGACTGCGAGGAGACCACCCGCGAGGTGGCCGCCCACCACGCCGAGACGGCCGACGCCCGCGTCGCGCCGAGGCTGCGGCGGCTGGCCGCGGACCCGGCGGAGGAAGAGGACGTGCAGTCGGCGGTGCGCAGCCGCATCACGCCGGAGTCGGCGGTGTAGCCGGCCCTTCGGGGCGGCCGGTCGGCCCAGGGGCCCGTATGAGGTAATGGGCCGACGGCCAAAGGGGGTTGCGTGATGGGTGGAACGGTTCGCCGGCGGGTGTCGCCGGTGGTGGGGGCCGCGGTCGCGAGTCTCGGGTCCTACGACCACGTGGACGCGGTCGCGGTCGACGTGGCCGCCGGAACGAGCGCCGCGGACTTCGTCCAGCTCGTCTCCACGGGGGGTCCCGCCTGGGTGGGCCGGCTCATGGCCCTGCGCGACAGGCTGGTCGCTCCGTTCGGCCTCCGGGTGCAGGAGCGGGGGAAGGCGGCCGAGACCCGGATCGAACCGGGTGTGAAGCGCGGACCGTTCCGCGTCCTGTCGGTCACGCAGGACGAGGTCCTCTGCGGGGACGACGACAAGCACCTCGCTTTCCGGGCCTCGTTCGCCGTACGGGCCAAGGCCGACGGGTCGGGTTCGGAGGGCGTCTGCACGACGGTGGTCCGGTTCGACCGGACCGTCGGGCGCCTCTACTTCCGCGCCATCGAGCCCTTCCACCACCTCGTCGTCGCCAGCCTGCTCCGTCCTCGCCGGTGAGCGCGCCGCCCTTCGACCGCGAGCTCGGCTCGGCCCTCGCGGCATCGACCGACGCGGGGCGGGAACCGCTCACGCCGGAGAACCTCGCCGCCCAGCAGGAGCGGGACGCCGCCGTCCGGCCCAGGCCGACGGTCCGGGAACTCCGGGACGGCGGCCGCTTCGACGTGGACGAGCTGCGCGTGCCGGGACCGGCGGGCGCGCCGGACGTCACGCTCGTGAGCGCACGGCCCGCCGGAACCGCCGGGCCGCTGCCGGTTCTGTACTACATGCACGGCGGCGGAATGGTCATGGGCAACGCCTGGTGCGTGCTTCCGCAGCTGCTCCGCGAATGGGCCCTCCCGCTGGGGCTGGCCGTCGTCTCCGTCTCCTACCGGCTCGCGCCGCGGACGCAGTACCCCGGACCGGTGGAGGACTGCTACGCCGGGTTGGTCTGGGTGGCCGAGCACGCCGCCCGGCTGGGTGTGGACGCGGACCGGATCGTCATCGGCGGGAAGAGCGCCGGCGGCGGACTCGCCGCGGCGCTCGCCCTGCTCACCCGTGACCGGGGCGGGCCCGCTCCGATCGGGCAGCTGCTCCTGTGTCCCATGCTCGACGACCGCGACAACACCCGCTCCAGCCACCAGATGGCCGGCATCGACACCTGGGACCGGACCTCCAACGCCACCGCGTGGCAGGCGGCGCTGGGCGACCGGTACGGCGCCGAGGACCTGTCGGCGTACGCGGCTCCCGCCCGGGCCACGGACCTGTCCGCGCTGCCCCCCGCGTACATCGAGGTCGGGTCGGCGGAGACGTTCCGGGACGAGGACGTGGCCTACGCCGACGCCATCTGGCAGGCCGGCGGCCGGGCCGAACTGCACGTGTGGCCCGGGGCCTTCCACGGGTTCGACTCCTTCGCGCCGGAAGCGGCCCTCAGCCAGGACGCCCGCGAGGCCCGTCTCCGCTGGCTCCGGCGGATCCTGACGCGGTAGCAAGACCTGTCGTCACCGTCACCGTCACCGTCAACGTCAACGTCATCGTCACCGTTGTACGAAGCGCACCGCCACTCCCGGCCCGGCCTGCGCCGCCGCGTCCAGGGCGGGGCCCGGCGGGACCACGCCGACGACCGGGTAGCCGCCCGTCACCGGGTGGTCGGCCAGGAAGACCACCGGGTAGCCGTCCGGGGGGACCTGGACCGCGCCCAAGACCATGCCCTCGCTCGGGAGTTCGCCGGAGCGGGCGCGGGTCAGGGGCGGGCCCGCCTCCGTGCGCAGGCCGATGCGGTTCGAAGCCGGGGAGACGCGGTAGCGGGCGCGCAGCAGGCGGTTCGTCAGTGATTCCGCGTCGAACCAGTCGGCCCTCGGGCCCAGGCGCAGCGGGAGGACGAGTTCCGAGGGCGGGCCCGGGGTGGCGGGGGTGTCCACGCCGGCCACCGGATCCGGGCCGGGCGGGCCCACCGGCAGCAGGGCTCCCGCCGTCAGGACCGGGGGGCCCAGGCCCGACAGCAGGTCCGTCGAGCGACTGCCGAGGACCGGCTCCACGGCGAACCCTCCCCGCACCGCCACGTAGCTGCGCACCCCCTGCTCCGCCCGGCCCACGGAAAGCTCCGCCCCGGCGCGCAGCAGGACCGGGGCTCCCCAGGGCGCGGCTCGCCCGCAGACCCGTACGGCACAGGGGGCGCCGGTCACGGCGACGAGCAGCGGGCCGGCCAGGGCCCGCAGGCCCACGCCGTCGAGGGTGGTCTCCAGCACGGCGGTCCGCGGGGGGTTGCCCAGGAGGCGGTTGGCCAGGGTGTGGGCCGCCCCGTCGAGGGCGCCCGAGCGGGGTACGCCGAGGTGCGCGTAGCCGGGGCGGCCCCCGTCCTGGACCGTCGTCAGCGCGCCCGGCCGGACCACTTCGAAGGCCCTCATGCCGCTGCCTCCGGCTCTGTTTCAGCCTCTGTGTCTGTCTCCGTCTCCGTGAACCGGACCCGTACCCCCGGTGCGAGGAGGGCGGCCGGTTCCCGTGCCGGGTCCCACAGCACCGCGTCGGTGGAGCCGATCAGCTGCCAGCCGCCGGGGGAGGAGCGGGGGTAGACCCCCGCGTACTCGCCCGCCAGCGCCAGCGAGCCCGCCGGGACGGCCGTACGGGGTGTCGCGCGGCGGGGCAGCCGCAGGTGGTCCGGGAGGCCGGTGAGGTAGCCGAAGCCGGGGGCGAAGCCGCAGAAGGCGACGCGGAAGCCGATGGAGCCGACGATGCCGGGGACCTCCTCAGGGGCGACCCCCCAGAGGGCGGCCACCTCCGGCAGGTCGGGCCCGTCGTAGCGCACCCGGACCGTGACCAGCGGTCCGTCGGCCGGTGCGAGCGGCGGGATCTTCCAGCGGGCGATGCGGGCGGCCAGGGCGCGCGGGTCGCTCACGCCGTCGAGCAGGACGGTCCGGGCCGCGGGCACGATGTCCCGTACGCCGCCCTGTACGCCGTCCGGTGCGCCGTCCCGTGCGCCGCCCGGCCCGGAGAGTTCGCCCGCGTCCCGGCGGCGCAGCAGTTCCGCGTGGAGCGCGGCCACCTCATCGGCGGAGTCCACCTCCAGGAGCAGGGCCGCGTCGCCCACGGGCAGGGCCCTCACCGCACCGTTCACGCGAACGCCTCCACCCGGACCCCGGCCGCGCCGAGCGCCGCCCGGACGCGCAAGGCCAGGTCCGCCGCCCCGGGGGTGTCCCCGTGCAGGCAGAGCGAGCGGGCGGCCACCGCGATGCGGGATCCGTCGGCGGCGCTCACCACGCCATCGGCGGCCATCGCGACCGCACGGGCGACCACCGAGTCCGGGTCGTGGACCACGGCTCCCGGCTCGCCGCGCGGCACGAGGGTGCCCGCCGGGGTGTAGGCGCGGTCGGCGAAGGCCTCCGGGACGGCCGCCAGCCCGGCCCGTCCGGCGGCGGCGAGCAGCTGCGAGCCGGGCAGGCCGAGCACCGGGAGACCTTCGCGCCCGGCTGCCAGCAGCACGCCCGAGACGACGGCGCCGGCCTGATCGGCATCGTGCACGGTCCGGTTGTAGAGCGCCCCGTGCGGTTTCACGTACGACACCCTGGAGCCGGCCGCCTTCGCGAACACCTCCAGCGCCCCGATCTGGTACGCCACCTCGTCGGCCAGTTCACCGGCCGGCACGTCCATGGCGCGGCGCCCGAAGCCCGCCAGGTCGCGGTACGAGACCTGCGCGCCGATCCGTACCCGGCGGGCGGCCGCCAGTTCGCAGACGCGGCGCATGATGGACGGGTCGCCCGCGTGGAACCCGCAGGCGACGTTGGCGCTGGTGACGACGGACAGCAGGGCCTCGTCGTCGGTCAGCGTCCACCGGCCGAAGCCCTCGCCGAGGTCGGCGTTGAGGTCGATCACGGGGGAGGGGCCGGACGCATCCGGTGTGATCATGGAAGCCATGCGGTGAGCGTAGAACAGCGGGCGGGCCGTATTCGCGTCCTTCCGCCGTCCGTCCGCCCCCGGACCGGCTCCGGACCGGCTCCGGCGGGGACGAAGGCGCCGAACCGTCCCGTTTGGGATGTTGTCACTGTCAGCGCCTAGTCTTTGCCCGTGACTTTCCCTGCCCCGGCGAAGACCCATCCGTCCCCGGCGCCGGGCCCGGCCGCCGACGAGGGCCTGGCTCGGCGGCTGCGCGCGCTCGCCTGCACCGCCCCGCTGCACGACCTCGACGTACGCAAAGCCAATCTGGCCGGTGAGTACGGGGGCTACGCGATGGCGGAGGTCGCGCTCGCCGCGATCGACCTGGTCACCCTCAACATGGACTTCGACACCGGAGCCGACCACGAACAGATAGTGGCCCGGTTGCTTCCGCGCATCGCCGCCCAGGCTCCGGGCCGCCCGGCGGCCGAGCACGAGCGGGTGGCCCGCTGGGTGCTGGAGAACCTGATCAACGTCGGCAGCGTCGACCGGGGCTTCCGGGCGATCTACGGCACGTTCGGGCCCGACGGGGTGTACGTCCGCCGGGACTACGACTTCAAACTGATCGAGGAAGTCCCGGGCTACGGCGGCGCGGTGTACCTGCGGACCACGGACGAGGCCGTCAACGTCCTGGTCGGCGCCCTCGACACGGACGTCACCAGCGCGCAGATCGCCGCCGAGGTCAAGCTGGAGGTCCTGATCAGCCGGGGCCGGCTCGCCGACGCCCAGCTCGCCGCCGAACAGGCCCGCTACCGGACCGTCCAGTACGCCGAGACCCTGCGCCGCACGCTCGACGCGACCCGGCGCAACGTGCGGGCGGTGGACTGGCTGGTGACCGTCCCCGACATGATCGCCGAGGCCCTCGACCACGTCGCCGACCGCTACCGTCACGAGAACGCGATCCTCACCAACATCCGCAGGGCGCGCGACGAGGCGGAAGAGCCGGAGAACAAGCGGCGCGCCGCCGAGCTCGTCGACATCGTCAAGGACTGCATCCGCCGCCACACGCAGCTCCAGTCCCGGCTGCTGGACGCCGGCCCGCTCTTCCGCGCCGAACAGGACCGCCAGGCCTTCGCGGCCCCCGCGCCGCGCTCCGGCATCGACCTGTACGGGCAGCTCGTGGCCCCCCTGCTGCCGCTGCCGCTCGCCCAGGCCTCCCGGGTGACGGACGCCTTCTTCGCGGGAGGCGCCGGGCTGCGCACCCCCGTCTCGGTCCGGGTCGCCGACCTGGTGGAGATCCTGCTGACCCCGCCGGTGGAGCGGGAGCACCTCGGCGCGGAGATGCCGGAGCCCGACCTGATCGCGACCCCCGACGACAGCCGGTTCAGCGAGGAGCAGCTCGCCGCCGCGATGGAGCTCCTGGAGCTCCCGCACGACGCCCCGCGCCGGCTGTCGGGCCTGCTGGCGGAGGCCCGCCGCTCCGACCCGGAGCTGCCGTACCTGGTCGCCCTGCTGGCCGTCCACGCGGCGAGCCCGGCGGTGGGCACGGCGTACCGCCAGGGCGAGGAGCGGCTGCTCTTCGCCGTCGACGACGGCACCGAACTCGAAGACCCGGAGTTCGGCGGCGCGGACCTCATCGTCGGCACCGCCCTGCTCGACGCGGCCGCCATGACGGCGGACCGCACGGAGGCGGCATGAGCATGCGCATGCCCTGGCCGGGCCGTGGGACGGGCCCCGGGGCCGTCTCCCCGGCCGTCGCGCGCCGACCGGCCGACACCTGCGGTGCCGGGCGTACGGCGCTGCGCGCGCCGGACGGCGCCCGCGGTGCGGGATGCTCGGGTTCCGGGGCGGCACCCGCCTCCGATTCCCGTGCGGTCGGGCGTACGCCGCTGCGCGCGCCGGCCGCTGCCGCCCTGGCGTCACCCGGCTCCGGGGCCCGCTCCGTCCGGCCCGCGCTGCCGCGGGCGTCGGCCACCACGGCTGTGGCGCTCCCCGCGCAGGGCGGCGCGCCCGCCGGAACCCGGGACCCGGGCATCCGTCACACCCCGCCGCACGGCCCCGTCCCGGCGGCCCGGCCGGGGGTGTGGGGACTCGCCCCCGCTTTCGGGAAGGGACGGGGTGGGGGAAGCCCCTCTTCCGCCGAAGCGGCCCCGCACACCGTCGGCGCCCGTACCGCCGGCGCCCGTACCGTCGGCGCCCGTACCGTCGGCGCCCGTACCGGCAGCGCCCGTACCGCCGGCGCCCGTACCGGCAGCGCCCGCAGCGGCTGCGCCCGGACCCGCCGCACCGGGACCGCCGGCGCCCGCATCCGCAGCACCCGTACCCGAACCGCCCGCACCGCCGAGGAGACCCACCCGTGAGCGACCACCACGCCGAGCACCCCGCGTGGAGCGAGCCCGAGGCGCACGAGGCCTCGGCCCCGGCACGGGCCACCCTCCAGGCTCCGCCCCAGGCACCGGGCCTGGCCCCGGCCGCCACTTCCGTGACCCCGGCCGACGCCGCCGACGCCGCGCGACTGGTCGCCTTCGGGCTCCAGCCCAAGCTGCTGCCCGCCCGGGACGCCGAGTACGCGGAGCTGCTGCGCCGCTACCGCGAGGAGCCCGCCTTCGGGCGGCTCGCCGACGCCGTCGCCACCGGCCTCGGACTCGTCGTCCTGGAGGTGTCCCCGCGCGCCGGCATGGCCGTCGCCGCCGGTGAGGACTCCGTCTTCGCCGTCCGCATGGGCGACTACGCCCGCCGCGCCACCGCCGACTCCGCGGACCGCTTCCTGCACGGCCTCGCCCACCTCGCCGTCGCCGCCCTGGCCTTCCCCCGCCCCGAGGACCTCGCCGACGACGGCTACATCGGCCGGATCACCGTCAACGGCGTCGACTCCTTCGTCCGCCAGACCTGCCGCCGCCTGGAGGAGCGCGCCGAGGAGCTCGGGGAGAACACCGACCCGGCCTCCGACGCCCCCGGACTGGAGGCCGCCTGGCGGGTCTACTCCCGCCGCAGCGCGACCGGCGCCACCAAGGACGCGCGCCGCCTGGCCGGTTCCACCACCGGCATCGTCGGCAAGGCCGCCGCCTTCCTCACCGACTCCGGCTTCCTCCAGCGCACCGGGGACGACTCCGGAGGCACCTACCGCACCACGCCCCGCTACCAGCTCCAGGTCCGCGACATGGCGGGCAGCGCGGCCATGGCGGAGCTGCTGGAGCTGGGGGTGGTGGCCGTCAGCGACGGTTCCGCCAGCCTGCTGCCGCCGCCCGAGGGCGACGACCTGGAGCTCGCCGCCGACGCCGGGCTGCCCTTCCACGCCTGAGCCGGCGCACCAGCCGACCTCCCCGCCGCCGCGCGGGCGAACCGCCGAGTCACTGATCCCCGTACGAACCACGAGAGACCGCGAGAACCCGCCGCCATGTACGAGCTGTCCCGGATCCGCCTCTACTCCATCGGGCCCGCGGGCGCGCGCTACGCCGACACCGTGCTCGACCTGCGCGGAGTCGGCGAGCCGGTGCCCCACCCGGCGCCCGCGCAGGCGGAGTTCTTCGAGGACGAGCCCACCGGCCCGCCCCGGCGCCCCGCGCCGGCCGGCGTGCTGTTCCTGGAGAACGGCGGCGGCAAGTCCGTCCTGCTCAAGCTGATCTTCTCGGTGATGCTCCCCGGCCACCGCAACACCCTCGGCGGCGCCAGCTCCGGCGTGCTGCGCAAGTTCCTGCTCGCCGACGACTGCGGCCACGTGGCGCTGGAGTGGCAGCACACCCAGACCGGCGAATGCGTGGTCGTCGGCAAGGTCAGCGAGTGGCGCGGACGCCAGGTCTCCAACGACCCGCGCAAGTTCGCCGAGGCCTGGTACTCCTTCCGCCCCGGTCCCGGGCTGAGCCTGGACAACCTCCCGGTGGCCGAGGCCACTTCGGTGCGCCCGCCCGCCGAAGGCGTCTCCGGTGCCCGCGGACGGCGCCGCACGATGAAGGGCTTCCGCGACGCCCTCACCGAAGCAGGCAAGGCCTACCCGCACTTGGAGGTGTACTTCGAGGAGATCCACGACCGCTGGAACGAGCACCTCACCGAGGTCGGCCTCGACCCCGAACTCTTCCGCTACCAGCGCGAGATGAACGCCGACGAGGGCGAGGCCGCCGGCCTCTTCGCGGTGAAGAAGGACTCCGACTTCACCGACCTCCTGCTGCGCGCCGTCACCGACACCCGGGACACCGACGGCCTCGCCGACCTCGTCCACGGCTTCGGCAACAAGCTCGGCCGCCGCGCCGAGCTGATGGCCGAACGGGAGTTCACCGCGGGCTCCGTGGACCTCCTCACCAAGATCGTCGAGGCCGCCGGGACCCGCTCCCGGCTGCGCGACGTCCACGCGGGCGCCGAGCGCCGCACCCGCTCCCTCGCCCGGCGGCTGTCCGCCCGCGCGACCGAGGAACGCGGCCTCGCCGCCGACCTCGCGCAGCGGGTCACCGGAGCCGCCCACGAGGTCACCGCCGCCGAGTCCGCGCGCTCCCGCAGCGCCGCCGTCTCCGCCGAACTTGCCTACCGGCACGCCTCGCTGGCCCTGACCGTCGCCGACAAGGCGGCCGCCGCGCAGCGCCGCGAGCTCCTCGAAGCCCGCACCCTGCACTCCGCCTGGCAGGCCGCCGAGACCGTCCTGCGCCACCGCGCCGCCGCCGACGGCTCCGCCCGGGTCGCCGCCGCGATCCTGGAGGCCGAGCGGGACGCCGCCCCCGCGCTGGCCGCCCGCGCCACCGCCGCCGCCGAACTCGTACGGGCCCTGCACACCGCCGCCGAGCAGGGCGAACGCGCCGCCAACGAGGAGGAGGAGCGGTCCGCCGTCCTCCAGGCGACCGGCGAGGCCGCCCACCGCGACGCCACCGCCGCCGCCACGGCCGCCCAGCGGGCCCGCAGCGAGGCCGAGCACCTGCGCGCCCGCCTCGCCGAGGTCCAGCAGGAGACCGCCGAGGCCGTCCGGGCCGGCTGGCTCGACGACTCCGCCCCCGACGCCGACCCGGCGCGCGCCGCGCTGGCCGCCGCCGACGCGGAGAAGACGGCCGTGGCCGCCTGGGACGAGTCCCGCGAGGCCGCCCGCCGCGCGTCCGAAGCCGCCCGGGAGGCCACCGGGGCGGAATCCCGCGCCGAACTCACCGCCGCCCGCGCGGCGGACGCCGCCGACGCGGCCGAGGCCGCCCACGAAGCCGAGGAACGCGCCGCCGCCTCCCTGGCGGCTTCGCCCCGCCTGGCGGCCCTGCTCGGCTTGCCTTCTGCCTCCGACGTCTCCGACCTCTCCGACGTCTCGGCCCCCGGATCCGGATCCGGCCCCGGCGACGGCGTCGGCGCGTCCGGTTCCGCCGGAGCCCGCTCCGGCGGGCAGCCCGGCAGCGCCGCAGCCCCAGGCGGGCTGACCGTCGCCGACCTCGACCGGGGCTCCGACGAACTGGCCCGGATGCTGGCCGACACCGTCGGCTCGGCCGAACGTCAGCTCTTCGAGCTGCGCACCGCCGCCGCCGACGACTCCCGGATCCTCGGGGCCCTCGGCGACGGCGGCCTGCTGCCGCCCGGCCCCGACGTCCTCGCCACCGTCGAGTACCTCGGCGAACACGGCATCCCGGCCCTCCCGGGCTGGCGCTACCTCGCGCAGTCCGTGGACCCCGCCGACCACGCGGCCGTCCTCGCCGCCCGCCCCGAACTCGTCGACGGCGTCGTCATCACCGACCCCGACACCCACGCCCGCGCCCGCGAGGTCCTCACCGGCGCGGCCCTGCTGCCCCGCTCCACCGTCGCCGTCGGCACCGCCGCCGCGCTGCTGGCGCCCGTACCCCCGGCCGGGGACTCGGCCGACGGGGTGTTCCTCGTACCGCCGAACCCGGCCATGCACGACGAACACGCCGCCGACGAGGAGCGCCAGGCGCTGCGCACCCGCGCCACCGCCCGCGACACCGAGATCCGGGAGCTGGCCGCGCGCCTCTCCGGCGACCGCGAACTCGCCGCCCGGCTCCGCTCCTGGCGCACCGGCTGCCCGCCCGGCCGGCTCGCCGAGCTCGCGGAGCAGGCCGCCGCCGCCCGCACCTTCGCCGAGGAGACCGAGACCGAGCTCGCGGAGGCCCGTACCGTCCGCGCCGAGGCCGACGAGGCCTCCGCCGACGCCGCCCGCGTCCGCGACGAGCGCCAGGACGCCGCCCAGCGCGCCCGACGCGTCGCGGACGCCCTCGCCGGACTCGCCTACCGGCTGCGCGAACGCGCCGGCTGGCAGACCAGGCTGCGCGAACTCGCCGAGGACACCGCCGAGTCCGAGGCCCGCGCCGAAGCCTGCCTCGACCGGGCCCGGGCCGCCGACGAGGACCGCCGCGCCGCCCAGCGCGCCGCCGACGACGCCCGCCGCACCGCCCGCGCCCTGCGCGGCGAACGCGCCGAGGTCGCGGGCGCCCCGGACCCGCTGCCCGCAGCCGACGGCACCCCGAAGGCCCCGCTCCCCGACCTCCGCGAGGCCTACCGCGCCGCCTCCCGGCTCTACGAGAAGGTCGGCGTCGGCGCCGACCTGCGCGCCGAACAGGCCCGCGCCGAGAGCGACGAGAGCGCCGCCCTCGCCGAGCTCGACCGCCTCACCAACAAGGTCCGCGTCCGCGCCGCCCAGCTCCTCGAAGGCACCGACGGTGCCGACGGCCCGTCCCGGCAGGCCGCGGCCGCCCGCGCCGAGGCCCTCGTACAGATGCTGGAGACCCGGGCGTCCACCGCGAGCGAGCACCTCGGCCGGCTGCGCGGCGAGGCCGAACGGCACGCCCCCGCCGAGGGCGGGGCGCACACCGAACTGCCCGAGGACCTGGTCCCCGGGAACGTCGAGCAGGCCCAGGCCATGCTGCGCACCGCGACCGCCCAGCTCGGCGCCCACAGCGCCGCCCTGGACTCCGCGCGCGCCGCCCACGCCGACCTGCTGCGCGCCCACCGCACGGCCGAGGACGGCGCGGGCGGCTTCGACGAGACCGCCGCCCTGCTCCGGGACCTGCTGCGGGACCACACCCACCAGGAGGACGAGCAGGAGCCGGTGTCCCACCCCGGCACCCTGGAGGAGGCCCGTCAGTCGGCCGCGGAGGCCCGCCGTTCGCTACGGGGCTGCGCCGCCGACCTGTCGGCCGCCGAGGCCGCCGTCCGCGAGGCGAGCGACATCCTGGTCCGGCACGCCAACGCCAACCGATACGAGCAGGTACGCACCCCCGCGCGCCAGCAGATCCGCGAACTGCCCGCCTCCGCCCTGCCCGAGCACGCGGCGGCCTGGGCCGTCGCCTTCGCCCCCCGGCTGCGCGTCCTCACCGACGAGCTGGCGCAGCTGGAGCGCAACCGCGACAGCATCGTGGACCGGCTGCGCGGACTCGTGGAGTCCGCCCTGGCCACCCTGCGCTCCGCCCAGCGGCTCTCCCAGCTCCCCGAGGGCCTGGGGGAGTGGTCGGGCCAGGAGTTCGTGCGCATCCGCTTCGAGGAGCCCGACCAGGCCACCCTCACCGAGCGGCTCGGCGAGGTCATCGACGAGGCGACCCGCGCGGCCGTGAAGAAGAACAGCACCGCCTCCTTCGGTGAAGGCCGCCGCGACGGCATGTCGCTGCTGCTGCACGGGGTCCAGGCGGCCCTGGAGCCCAAGGGCATCTCGGTGGAGATCCTCAAGCCGGACGCGGTACTGCGCGCCGAGCGGGTCCCGGTCGGCCAGATGGGCGACGTGTTCTCCGGCGGCCAGCTGCTCACCGCCGCGATCGCGCTCTACTGCACGATGGCGGCGCTGCGCAGCAACGACCGGGGCCGCGACAAGCACCGGCACGCGGGCACGCTGTTCCTCGACAACCCGATCGGGCGCGCGAACGCCACGTACCTGCTGGAGCTCCAGCGGGCCGTCTCGGACGCGCTCGGAGTCCAGCTGCTGTACACGACGGGCCTGTTCGACACCACGGCCCTCGCCGAGTTCCCGCTGGTCATCCGGCTGCGCAACGACGCCGACCTGCGGGCGGGGCTGAAGTACATCAGCGTCGAGGAGCACCTGCGCCCCGGGCTGCCCCAGCAGTCCCCCGACGAGGAGACGATCCACGGCGAGATCACGGCGACCCGCATGTTCCGCCGCGACCTTTCCTGACGAGCCGGGCCGGGCTGCCGGGTCCGGGGCCCGGGCCCGGAGGGGCGTCAGTGCTGCCCGGAGCTGGTCCGGTAGCCCCCGTCGCCCGTGGCCGGAGGCCAAGCCGCGCCGCGCCCCCGTATTCGGTCACCGGGAGCCGTCTGCCCGGGCCGCGGCCCCGCAGGCTGCGACCCGGCCTCACGGCGGGCCCGGCGCTGCTCGCGCCGACGCCCCCGGGCTGTGCTGCTCGGCTCCGAGAAGACCCCGTACCGCTGGTTCCACATCTGCCGGGTGATCAGCACGTCCAGTACGCCCCAGGTGGCCACGACGGTCCCGGCAATCCCGCAGAGCGACAGCGGGAAGGCCAGCCAGGAGCCGGTGACCGCCAGGAAGAAGGCGATCGTCGCGTCCGTCAGCGTCACGGCCACGATCAGCACCGCGCGCACGGCGGACTCCCGCACCGGGTCCGGCATCCGCCGCCGCCCCGCCGCCTGGTCCACCCACAAGGCCCGGCCGGCCGGCGCTCCGGATCCCGCGCCGCCGTCGCCGTCGTCCTCGTACCTCTTCGCCATGCCCCGCTCCTCCCCTCCACGCGACCGGTCATGCCCGCCCCGAACAGGTAGACGTACGGCGCCGTCGAGAGATTCCCGGATCGCGGACCTTCGGAACGCGCCGAATTATCGCGGAACGAAGAGTTCCAGCCATCCATTCCAGTACGTGAACTGACGCCGCACCAAGTGTCATCTGCCACATATCGGGCCGCTCTCGACCGGAACTATCGGACAACTCGTGATCTTCACCCAGGACGTCGGCCGAAAACGTCCGGACACTCCTTCGAGGGTGCCCTGTGGCAGTAGTAGGCTCACGCCGTTTAAATGACGGAACACCGACCCCCGGTAACGGGGTTGACCTGGGGGAGGCTGGGGAGGCCATGCGCTTTCGCGGGAAGTCCATCCGCCGGAAGATCGTGGCGTTGCTCCTTGTGCCGCTCGTCTCCCTGACCGCCCTGTGGGGCTTCGCCACCGTGATCACCGGGCGGCAGGCCTCCCAACTCCTCGGCGTGGCCTACGTCATCGACAAGGTCGGCTACCCCGTGGAGGACGTCGTCCGCGTCATCCAGAAGGAACGCCGCCAGACCCTCGTGGTCATCGGCGATCCCCGCGCGTCCACCGCCACCTCCGAACTCGTCAAACGGCGCGGCGCCACCGACGAGATGGTCGCGAAGATCACCGCCGATGCGAGTGACCCCGAAGTGGCCGACGAGCTCACCCCGCTCGCCGCCCAGCGCCTGAACTCCATCCTGGAGGCCTTCCACGGCATCGGCGCCCTGCGCGGAGCCGTGGACGCGGGCTCCCTCAACACCAGCCAGGCGCTGGAGCTGTACGACCGGCTCGTCGACCCCTGCTACGAGTTCCTCATGAACCTCCACGCGCTCGAAAACGTGGAGATGGACAAGCAGGGCCGCGCCCTCGTCGGCGTCACCCGCGCCCGCGAGACGCTCTCGCGCGAGGACGCCGTCATCGCCTCCGCCCTGGCCTCCCGCAACGTCAGCCAGGACGATGTCCGGCGCGTCTCCGACTTCGTCGCCAACCGCAAACTGCTCTACGAGTTCAACCTCGCGATCCTCCCGTCCGCCGACCGCGAGCAGTTCGAGCAGTACTGGAACAACCCCGAGAGCAGGGCCCTGCGCGAGGCAGAGGAACGATTCGTCACCTCGGGCCCCGGCCACAACAACCCGCGCGGAGTCAGCGCCGCCCAGTGGGACACGGCTGCGCAGAAGGTCCTCGACGACCTCGCCACCATGGGCACCGCCGCCGGCGACCGCTACCAGAAGCGCGTCCATCCCGTGGCCATGAACGTGCTGGTCCAGGCCGCCGTCGCCGGAATCCTCGGCTTCATCGCCCTCATCGTCTCCCTCGTCCTGTCCGTGCGCATCGGCCGCGAGCTGATCCGCGACCTGTCCCGGCTCCGCAAGGAGGCCCACGAGGTCTCCGGCGTCCGCCTCCCCGGCGTCATGCGCCGCCTCGCCGCGGGCGAGAACGTGGACGTCGAGACCGAGGCGCCCCGCCTGGAGTACGAGAAGGACGAGGTCGGCCAGGTCGGCCAGGCCCTCAACACCCTCCAGCGCGCCGCCATCGAGGCCGCCGTCAAGCAGGCGGAACTGCGCCGCGGGGTCTCCGAGGTGTTCGTCAACCTCGCCCGCCGCAACCAGGTCCTCCTCCACCGCCAGCTCACCCTGCTCGACACCATGGAGCGGCGCACCGAGGACACCGAGGAACTCGCCGACCTCTTCCGCCTCGACCACATGACCACCCGCATGCGCCGCCACGCCGAAGGCCTCGTGATCCTCTCCGGCGCCGCGCCCTCCCGCCAGTGGCGCAAGCCCATCCAGCTGATGGACGTCGTACGGGCCGCCGTCGCCGAGGTGGAGGACTACGAGCGCATCGAGGTACGCCGGCTGCCGCGCCTGGGCATCGCGGGCCCGGCCGTCGCCGACGTCACCCATCTCATCGCCGAACTCCTGGAGAACGCCACCGTGTTCTCCCCGCCCCACACGGCGGTCCAGGTCCTCGGCGAACGCGTGGCCAACGGCTTCACCCTGGAGATCCACGACCGCGGCCTCGGCATGACCCCGGAGGCGCAGCTCGACGCGAACCTGCGCCTCGCCGAGACCCCCGAGTTCGAGCTCTCCGACACCGACCGGCTCGGCCTGTTCGTGGTCAGCCGCCTCGCGCAGCGCCACGACGTCAAGGTCGGCCTCCAGCCCAGTCCGTACGGAGGCACCACCGCGGTGGTCTTCCTCCCGGTGGCCCTGCTCACGGAGGCTCCCGAGACCGACGGCGCCGGCATCCGCCTGGCCGGCGGCAAGGCGGTGCCCGGTCCCGCCCGTCCCCCGGCGGCCGCCGTCGAGGGCGGCCCCGTGGACCGCAGGCTCCCGGCCGGAGCCGAACTGCGCGGCCCCGTGGAACTGGAGGCCCCGGTCGGCATCCCGGGACTGGACGACCCCGTCACGGCCCTGGACGAGGCCACCAGCGGCATCACCAGCCGCATCGGGGTCACCGGGGTCACCGGGGGCTCCGGAGATCCCGGCGCCAAGGGGCGGCCCGCCATGGCCACCCTCGACGACGAGACCCCGCCGAACGGCACCCCGCGCAGCGCCCTGCTGGGCCTGCGCCCGGGGGGGCGCCCGCGCCCGGGTCCGCCCGCCGATCGGGGGGCGGCCGGGAATAGCGGGGGGGGGGGGGTGGGCGGGGGGGGGCGGGGCGCGGACGGTACCGCCGAGCGCGGCGGCGCCCGGCCCGTCGACCGCGACGGCTTCCGCGCCCCCGACCGCGACCGTGACGGCTTCCGCGACCGGAGCGGCGGCGGCGACCCGGACCGGGACCGCGGCTCCGACCGCGCCCGCGGCTCCGACCGGGACCGCGGCCGCGACCGCGAGCCCCTGGCCCCCACCGGCCCGGTCCGCCTGGAGGCCCCCCGCCCGGACCCCGTCCGCCTCGACGGCTCCCGCCCCACGGGCCCCGTACCGCTCCCGCGCCGCCGCCCCACGCCGACCCTGGTCGCCGAGCACGGCCGCCGGGTGGAGCCCCGGCCGGTCTCCGCGGTCCCGGACGCCGACCCGGCCCAGGGCGCCCCGGAGGCGGGCCGGGCCAAGCCCGGCCCGGCCACGGGCGCGGCCCTGCCGCGCCGGGTCCGGCAGGCCAGCCTCGCGCCCCAGCTCAAGAACGCCCCGGCCCCCGCACCGGCCGAAGCCGCCGCCGACACGGTGGAGGACCGCGACGCGGAGGACGTACGCCGCCGCATGTCCGCGCTCCAGCGCGGCTGGACGGCGGGACGCGACCTGCACGCGCAGCAGAACTCACAGCAGCACACGCAGCAGGACGCACGCCGCGACGCCCGGCAGGACGTCCGGCACCAAGCACCGCAGCCGTCCGGGACCGAGGCCGGCACCCCTGCCGCCACCGGGCCCGGATACGAGAACGAAGGGGACGGTCGATGACCGCACCGCAGTCCGGGAACGACACCAGGGGCCGCGGCTCCGGCCCGCTCAACTGGCTCCTCGACGAGCTCGTGGACAAGGTCGGCAGCATCCGCAAGGCGGTGGTCCTCTCCGGCGACGGCCTGCCCACCGGCAGCTCCAAGGACCTCACCCGCGAGGACAGCGAGCACCTGGCGGCCGTGGCCTCCGGCTTCCACAGCCTGGCCAAGGGCGTCGGCCGCCACTTCGACTCCGGCAAGGTCCGCCAGACCGTGGTCGAGCTGGACGAGGCCTTCCTCTTCGTCATGGCCGCCGGAGACGGCAGCTGCCTGGCGGTCCTCGCCGACTCCGACTCCGATGTCGGGCAGGTCGCGTACGAGATGACCCTCATGGTCAAGCGCGTGGGTGACCACCTGGCGACCGCGCCGCGCACCGGGCTGCCAGCCGGAGGGTGAGTCGTACGGCATGAGCGATTCAGGCCAGGACCACCCCGCCCGCCTTCCCGATCCCGCCGTCGATCCCGTCCTCGGCCAGGCCCCTGTTCAGGCGCCCGGTCAGGCCCCGGACCACGCCCCCGACCAGTGGTTCGACGACGAGGCGGGTCCCGTCGTGCGCCCGTACGCGATGACCCGCGGCCGGACGAGCCACGCCGGCCAGCACCGGCTCGACCTGATCGCGCTCGTGGTCGCGGAACCCGCGGCCGACGACCCGGTATGGGACGCGACGCTGTCCCCGGAACACGCCCACATCCTCGGGCTGTGCCGGCAGCGCCCGCAGTCCGTCGCGGAACTCGCGGCGGAGCTCGACCTGGCGGTCGGGGTCGTACGCGTCCTGATCGGCGATCTCGTCGACGACGAACTGGTCCACGTGACCAGGCCGGTCCCCCCGGCCGAACTGCCCGATGAATCCATACTGCGTGAGGTGATCGATGGCCTTCGGGCGCTCTAGCCGCACCGGCGCCATGCATGCCGTGACGCCGGTCGAGCCGCTGACCCTGAAGATCCTGGTCGCGGGCGGTTTCGGGGTGGGCAAGACCACCCTGGTCAGTGCGGTGAGCGAGATCAGACCGCTCCGGACGGAGGAACGGCTCTCCGAACCGGGCCGCGGCGTCGACGACACCGGGGGAGTGGCGGGCAAGAACACCACCACCGTGGCGATGGACTTCGGGCGCATCACGCTGCGCGAGGACCTGGTGCTCTACCTGTTCGGCACGCCCGGACAGGACCGGTTCTGGTTCCTGTGGGACGAGCTGGCCCAGGGCTCGCTCGGCGCCGTCGTCCTCGCCGACACCCGGCGCCTCGCCGACTGCTTCGCCGCCGTCGACTACTTCGAACGGCGCGAGATCCCCTTCGTGGTCGCGGTGAACTGCTTCGACGGCGCCGACCGGCACCCCGTGGTGTCCGTACGGGAGGCCCTCGACCTCACCCCGGAGGTGCCGGTCCTGCTCTGCGACGCACGGGACCGGGAGTCCGTGAAGGACGTCCTGGTGGGGGTCGTGGAGCACGCGATGACGCTGGCCCGGGCCCGGCGGCAGAGCCTGACGGCCGGGGCCTGAGCCTGACGGCCGTGCCCCTGACGGCCGTGCCCCTGACATGGAGGCGGCCCGTACCCCCGCCGACTGGGGTACGGGCCGCAGCTCTCATGGGGGGATTCGGGGTCCCGGTCGCGGAGCGGGACTGTGGAGAGAGTGTGAACCCGCCATCAGGGGCCGTCAAGCGTGCGGACAACAGCCCCTGTTCAGCACGGGTCAGCGCACCGCCACGACCGCCGATCCGTGGCCGAACAGCCCCTGGTTCGCGGTGATTCCGGCCCGCGCCCCCGGCACCTGACGGTCCCCGGCGGTGCCCCGCAGCTGCCAGGTCAGCTCGCACACCTGCGCGATGGCCTGCGCCGGCACCGCCTCTCCGAACGAGGCCAGCCCGCCACTGGTGTTGACGGGGATCCGCCCGCCGAGCGCCGTCGCGCCCTCCCGTACGAGCTTGGCCCCCTCGCCCTCCCCGCACAGGCCGATGTCCTCGTACCACTCCAGCTCCAGCGCGGTGGACAGGTCGTACACCTCGGCCAGCGAGAGGTCGTCGGGACCGAGCCCCGCCTCCTCGTAGGCGGCCCGCGCGATCGACGCCCTGAAGGACCCCGCCGCGGGCCGCACGGCGGTCGTCGAGTCGGTGGCGATGTCCGGCAGGTCCAGGACCGTACGGGGATACGTGGGCGTCACCGTGGACACGGCCCGGATCCTCACCGGGTCCGCCGCTCCCCGGGAGCGTGCGAAGTCCATGCTGCTCAGCACGAGCGCCGCGCCCCCGTCGGAGGTGGCGCAGATGTCGAGCAGCCGCAGCGGATCGGCCACGATCGCCGAGGCGGCCACCTCCTCGGCCGTCACGGCCTTGCGGTAGCGGGCGTTCGGGTTGAGCAGCCCGGCCGCCGCGTTCTTCACCTTGACCTGCGCGAAGTCCTCCCCGGTGTCCCCGTAGAGGGCCATGCGCCGGCGGGCGTACAGCGCGAAGTACGCGGGGTTCGTGGCCCCCAGGACCCGGAAGCGCAGCCAGTCCGGGTCGTCCGGCCGGTCCCCGCCCGCCGGGGCGAAGAACCCCTTGGGCGCGGCGTCCGCCCCGACCACCAGCACCACGTCGGCCAGCCCGGCCAGGATCTGCGCGCGGGCCGCCCCGATGGCCTGGGCTCCGGAGGCGCAGGCCGCGTACACGCTGGTCACGCGCGCCCCCTGCCAGCCGAGGGCCTGGGCGAAGGTGGCGCCGGCCACGTAGCCGGGGTATCCCGACCGCACGGTGTCTGCCCCGACGATGGACTGCACGTCGGTCCACTCCAGCCCGGCGTCGGCGAGCGCGGTCCGGGCGGCGGCCCGTCCGTACTCGACGAAGCTGCGTCCCCACTTGCCCCACGGGTGCATGCCGGCCCCGAGGACGGCTATGTCTGCGGAGGAGCCGCTCATTGCGCCACCCCCACCGGCTGGAACCGCCACGTGGTCCAGGTGGTGCCGGAGGCGGCGTCCTCGTTCAGCACGCCGCCCACCACCTCGACCTCCATTCCGACCGCCAGATCGGCGACCGTCACCCCGGGCACCGTCTGCCCGAGCACGACCATCCCCTCGGCCTCCAGCTCCACCGCGACCAGCGTGTACGGGGTCCAGGGCGCGTCCGGGTCGGACACGTACGGCGCGGGCGGCCGGTACCGGCCGTCGGTGTAGGACCAGACCCGGCCGCGCGGGGACAGCGGGGTCTCGGCGAGCTCGCCGCCGCCGGGACAGTGCGGATTGCGGCAGTACGCGTCCTCGCGCGGGAAGAACACGGCGGCGCAGGCGGAGCACCGGGTGCCGAGCAGCCGGAACCCGCCGCCGGCCGCGGCGTTCTCCGTGCTGCTGCCCTGCTTGTTGCCACCCTCCGTGCTGTCGTCCCCGGTGAACCACCCGCTGACGACGGGTGTGCGTGTGCGTTCCAAGACCCCTCCCGAAACAGACTCCTGATGATCTGACGATCAGTCAGAAGTCTGTCACGGGAACACCCTCCGGGCACCGGTTCTCGGCGAGCCACTTCCGCGCGATCTCGCCCAGCTCCGCGTCCCGCCCCGCCAGCATCATCCGGATCATCTGCGCGTCCCCGCGCAGCGACCAGCCCGGATTCCCGAAGGTGGCCGGGTTGTTCTTCTCGATGAGGAAGTGCGCGGGCCAGGCCGTCCCGTAGCCGATGAGGGGCAGCGCGGCGAGGTAGCGCCCCCGTCCGCGCGCCAGCCCGTAGGCGGTGACGGCGAGGCCGGTGAGGGTGCCGGTGAGGTGGATCCAGCGGGTGGCGGCGCGGGAGTGCATGGACACGTAGTAGGGCCAGAACTCGTCATACGAGCTGAATGTCATGCCGGGCACCGTACTCAGGGGTGGACGGCGGCGACAGAGACCGGGAAGTCGAAGTACATGTCGGGGAACGCCTCCGGCTTGTACGTGAAGTGCCACCACTCCTCGGGCAGGTTCACGAAGCCCTGGGCGGCGAGCACGCGCCCGAGCAGAGCGCGGTTCTCGTGGGCCGCACCCGTGACGAGCGGGCTGTCGGTGTGCGCGAGCGGATCGAAGTGGTCGAAGGGGGTCCCCATGTCCACGGGCTCCCCGCCGGGTCCGGTCAGCGTCACGTCCACCGTGCTCCCGCGGCTGTGCCCGGACCGCTCGGCGATGTACCCCTCCGGGATCAGCCGGTCCTTGTCCACCCGGGGGTAGTACTCCGCCTTCGTGCCCTGGTCCGCCGGGTCCCCGGCCCACCGCACGAACCGGTCCACGGCCCGCTGCGGCCGGTAGCAGTCGTACACCAGGAGCGAGTACCCGCGCCGCAGCACCTCGTGCTGCGCCCGCCGCAACGCCCTGGCGGCGGGCCGCGCGAGGAGGCAGACGGGCTCCTCGTAGCCGTCGACGACGGCCCCGGTGAAATTTCGGTCGGTGGCGTACCGCATCTCCTGGCCGATGGTCGGATCGACCTCTGCCAGCGCGGCGAACCCGGGGGCGGGGGGTCTGCCGCCCGGGGGCCCGCCGTCCAGGGGTCCGCCGACCGGGGATCCGCCGGCCGCCGCCACACCCGCACATCCCGCCACCAGCACAACGAGCGCCATCCTCATGCCCCTTGGCATACCATCGCCGCATGCCGGCACACCTGAGGGACTCGCACTGCTCCACCTGTGGAGCGCTGTTCGATTCGGCCGACTGGCCGCGTACGTGCCCCTCGTGCGGCGACGTCGCCTACCGCAACCCGCTCCCGGTCGCGGTGGCCCTCCTTCCCGTCGAGGACGAGCTCGGCACCGGCCTGGTGGTCATCACCCGCACCATCGAACCCGCCCTCGGCGCCGTGGCCCTGCCCGGCGGGTTCATGGACTTCGGCGAGGACTGGCGCACGTCGGTCGTCCGCGAACTCCGCGAGGAGACCGGCATCCACGCCCCGGCCTCCGAGGTCACCCTGGCCGCCGCCGAAAGCTCCCCGGCCGGCCACCTGATCCTCTTCGGCCTCCTCCCCGCCCGTCCGGCCGCCTCCCTGCCCGCATCCGCCCCCACGGACGAGACCACGGGCTGGCACATCCTGCGGGGCCCGGAGCCGCTGGCGTTCGACCTGCACACGAAGGCGGCGGCCTACTGGTTCGCGGGGCGGTACGCGTAGGCGGACGGCGCCGTCCACCCGTTGCTCCGCGCCGTCTACCCGTTCCTCCGCACCGTCCGCCGAGCGGTGACGGGAACACCTTTACCGAACTCTTGATGGCATGCTCCGGTCAAATCTGCCAGGCTTCCGGCAGCCGTCACCCCCGCGGCTGCCCTCCGGCGTACCCAGGCCGGCCGGGCAGCCACCGAGCAAGCCGGAATCCCGGCCGCCTCAAAGGAGTTTCGTGTGAGATCGACCCCCCACAAGGTCCTCGCCGCGAGCGCTTTCGCCATCGCCGCGCTGATCGCCGCCGCACTGCCCGCCACCTCGGCGGCAGCGGCCCCGGCCGCACCCGCCGCCTGCACGCCGACCCAGGTGGTCGGCAACGGCGGCTTCGAAACCGGTACTTCACCCTGGAGTCAGTCCCAGACCAGCGTGATCACCAACCGCACCGGCCAGACCGCCCACGGCGGCACCTACTTCGCCTGGCTGAACGGAGTCGGCAGCACGCACACCGACACGCTCTCCCAGAGCGTCACGATCCCCTCCGGCTGCAGCACCGCCACCCTGACGTTCTGGCTCCACATCGACACCACCGAGACCACCACGTCCACGAAGTACGACAAGCTGACGGCGAAGATCGGCACCACGACGCTGGCGACGTACTCGAACCTCGACAAGAACACCGGCTACGCCCAGAAGTCCTTCGACGTATCGGCGTTCGCGGGCCAGACCGTCAGCGTCTCCTTCACCGGCACCGAGGACTCCAGCCTCCAGACGAGCTTCGTCGTCGACGACATCGCCCTCGACACCTCCGGCGGCACCGTCCCGCCCGCGGACAACACCCGCACTCCGGCCGCGCCCGCGTACACCGTCAACCTGACCAGCAACACGAGCGGCACCGGCTGGACCGGCCACGAGAGCGCGAGCTTCACCAACGCCTCCGCCACGGCTCTCAGCGAGGTGTACCTGAGGCTGTGGGACAACTACCACGGCACCTGCTCCGCCATGCCGATCACGGTCACGAACGTCACCGGCGGCACCGCCGGCGCGCTGTCCGTCGGCTGCACCGCCCTCCAGATCACCCTCCCGACGCCGCTGGCGCAGGGGCAGAGCGCCACGATCGGCTTCGACCTGGGGATCACCGTGCCCAGCGGCGCCGACCGGTTCGGCTACGACGGGGCCTTCAGCATGGTCGGCAACGCCCTGCCGGTGCTCGCGGTCCGGGACGGAGCGGGCTGGCACCTGGACCCGTACACGAACAACGGCGAGTCGTTCTACTCGCTGGCCTCCGACTTCAACGTGACCCTCGACCACCCCACCTCCCTGCTGGTGCCGGCCACGGGCACCTCGGTCGACACGCCGGGAACCAGCGGACGCACGGTCACCACCGCCACCGCAACCAAGGTCCGTGACTTCGCCTGGGCGGCCGGTCCGTTCAGCAAGATCTCCGGCACCTCGGCCGCCGGCACCCCCGTCAACATCTACTCCGTCTCGGGCATCAGCGCCTCCGACTCGCAGTCGATGCTCGCCACCGCGAAGTCCGCCGTGGACGCCCACTCCGCCAGGTTCGGGGCCTACCCGTACGGCGAGCTGGACGCGGTGATCGACAACAACTACTGGTTCGGCGGCATGGAGTACCCCGGGTTCGTCCTCGACCTGGTCAGCACCACGGCGCTCACCCACGAGATCGGCCACCAGTGGTGGTACGGCATCGTCGGCGACGACGAGTACACCAGCCCCTGGCTGGACGAGGCGTTCACCGACTACGCCACCGACCTCGCGCAGAACAAGACCGGCGCGAGCTGCTGGAACAGCGTCTCCTGGGCCTCGTCGGCCGAGAAGATCACCAACTCGATGGGCTACTGGGACGCCCACTCGTCCCGCTACTCCACCGTCGTCTACGGCTACGGCAAGTGCGCCCTGCACGACCTGCGGCGCGTCCTCGGCGACACGGTCATGGCCAAACTGCTGAAGGACTACGCCACTTCGCACTGGTACGGAGTCTCGACCACGGCCGAGTTCAAGGCGGCCGCGCAGGCCGCCACGACCACGGACCTGACCTCGTTCTGGACCACGCACCGCATCGACGGCTAGCAGCAGGACTGGTTCGCCGCGGGGGCGCCTCCACTCGGCGCCGCCCGCGGCGAATCCGGAACCGAACGGTCCTCAGAGCCCCCGCACCACCACGCCCTCCACCGGCGCCCCCGCTTCGTCCTCCACCACCACCGCGTCCCCCGCCCACCGCACGGTGTACCGCTCCACCTTGCCCGGCTCGAAGCCCGGCCCCGGATCGCGGACCACCAGCCCGCCGCCCGTACGGCCCCGCGCCGGAGCCCAGGCCTCCAGGGCCACCGATCCGTCGGCCGCCCGCACCGGCAGCAGCGACCCGGCCCGTGCCAGCACCGGGATCCGGTCCGCCGGGGCGTCCAGCAGCACCTGGCCCGGACCCTCGTGGGCCGCGCCCGTCGCCGTGTCGTACCAGCGGCCGCGCGGCAACCGCACCGCCCGCCGGTCCGAGCCGCACTCCAGCACCGGAGCCACCAGCAGCGCGTCACCCAGCAGGAACGCGTCCTCGCAGTCCCGCAGCGCCCGGTCCTCCGGCGTCCCCCACCACAGCGGCCGCACGTACGGGGCTCCCGTCCGCCGCGCCAGATGGGCCAGCGTCACGAAGTACGGGCGCAGCCGCTCCCGTTCCAGCAGCACGGCCCGGGCGTCCTCCGTGGTCCGCTCCCCGAACTCCCACGGTTCCCGCCGCCCCGCGAAGATCGCCGAGTGCGTCCGGAACAGCGGCAGGTACGACCCCAGTTGGAGCCACCGCAGGTACAACTCCGGTGAGGGCGACCCCCAGAAGCCGCCGATGTCCGGGCCCGAGTACGGCACCCCGCACAGTCCGAGCCCCAGGACCAGCGCCAGCGAGGCCCGCAGCCCGTCCCAGCCGCTCTCCACGTCCCCCGACCACGTGCCCCCGTACCGCTGCATGCCCGCCCACCCCGACCGGGAGAAGAGGAACGGCCGCTCGGCCGGGCGCAGTCGCACCAGTCCCTCCCAGCCCGCCCGCGCCATCCCCAGCGCGTACACGTTGTGCGCGGCCCGGTGGTCCCCGCCGGCCCCGTCCAGGACGTGCCGCGCCGACCGGGGGAGCGTCCGGTCCCCGAACGGGGCGAAGGAGACCGGCTCGTTCATGTCGTGCCAGAACCCGGCGAAGCCCTGCGCGAGCCGTTCCCCGTACAGCCCGCCCCACCAGTCCCGCGCACCCGGATCGGTGAAGTCCGGGTACGCGCACTCGCCCGGCCACACCTCGCCGCGGACCTCCCGGCCCGCCGCGTCCCGTACGAAGGCCCCGTGCGGGCCGACCGCCAGGCCCGAGGCGTGCACGGGGTCGCCCGCCTTCACCGCCGGGTCGACGATCGAGACCAGGCGTACGCCGCCGTCCGCCAACTCGGCCGCCAGCCCCGGCAGATCGGGGAACAGCTCGCGGTCCACGGTGAAGACCCGGTGGCCGTCGTAGTGGTCGATGTCCAGATGGACGGCCGAGAGCGGCAGGTCCCGTTCCGCGTACCCGGCCACGATCCGGCGCACCTCCGCCGCGCTCCCGAACCCCCACCGCGCGTGCTGGTACCCGAGCGCCCACTCCGGCGGCACGGCCGCGCCGCCCGTCAGCCCCGACCAGCCCTGCAGCACCCGCGCGGGCGGGCCCACCAGCACCCAGCACCGCAGGGGGCCGCCCTCCATGCGCAGCTCGCAGGTCCCCGGCCGGTCCGCACCCGAGCCGGCCCCCTCCTCGCCCTCCCGCAACACCACCCGCCCGTCCCAGGTGTTGTCGTGGAACACCAGGTGCGTCCCGGCGTCCGCCACCACCAGCTGCACCGGCATGGTGATGTAGAGCGGGTCCTCGGTCCGCCCGAACCCGTGCTTCGGGTCGGTGTTCCACAGCCGGTAGGCGCCGTTCCGGAGCCGGGGCCCCGCCGCCCGCCCGCCGAGCCCGAACACCCGCGCGTCCGCCGGGACCTCGCTGCGCAGCAGCCACCGGGCCCCGTGCCCGGCGCCGCCCTCCACCGGCTCCCACCAGCGCGGCGGCAGCTCGCGGCGCAGCACCGTACCGCCCGGGGTGCGCACCTCCACCGCCCCGTGCCGGGACACCGCGACGGTCACCCGCTCGGAGACCACCCGCCAGCCGCCCTCGGTGTCCGGCTCCAGCACGGCACGCGGATCGGCCTCGGGCCCCTTGCCGACCACCGCGTAGGAGGGGGTGGGCGCGGCCCCGTCCCAGCCCCAGAACACCGCCCCGCCCGCGGTGACCCGTACCAGCAGCTCCGAACGGGCGAACCGGAGCACGCCCCCGCCCGGCCTGGGCTCCGTACCGGTCAGCAGACCCGGCACCCGGGCCCGCTCCGCGCCCCGGGGTGCGAGCCCCCTCGCGTCCACGCGCCGGTTGCGCCAGGCCGAGCGCCAGGCGCGCCGCCCCCGCCCGCTGCCGAGCTCCTTCACCGCACGCACCAGCTCACGACCGTCCATGGCGCCCACCCTGCCACCGGCACCTGCCCGAGAAGGCTGCGTTCAACTGCCGTTCACTCTCAAAGGGCCGGGTCCTCGGAGACGCGCCACTGGACCGCCGATGACGGCTCTGGTGCGGATGTCGATCACATGGCATCGTCCCTGTGTGCCTTCGCGCGCCCACCCCGTGCGCGATGACACCGTACGAACACCACGAGACGCACCACCCCACGCACCACACGACACACCAGACGACACGACACGCCCACGAAGCGCGAGCCGCAGACGTGACCGGGAGCCGACGCATGACCGCAGCAGCCACCCCCTCCGAGCCCCTCTGGTCCCCGGGCCCCGACCGGATCGCCGCGGCCCGGATCACCGCCTTCCAGGCCTGGGCCGCCGAACACCACGGCGCCCCCGCCGAGGGCGGCTACCCGGCCCTGCACACCTGGTCCGTCGACGCGCTCGACACCTTCTGGCAGGCCGTCGCCGAATGGTTCGACGTCCGCTTCACCACCCCGTACGAGTCCGTACTCGCCGACCGGTCCATGCCGGGCGCGCGCTGGTTCCCGGGCGCCACCCTCAACTACGCCGCGCACGCCCTGCGCGCCGCCGAGGACCCGGCGCGCGCCGATGACGCCGCCCTGCTGTACGTGGACGAGACGCACGAACCCACCACCGTCACCTGGGCCGAGCTCCGCCGCCAGGTCGGCGCGCTCGCCGCCGAACTGCGCGCTCTCGGCGTACGCCCCGGCGACCGGGTCAGCGGGTACCTCCCCAACATCCCCGAGGCCGTCACCGCGCTCCTCGCCACCGCCGCGGTCGGCGGCGTCTGGACCTCCTGCGCCCCCGATTTCGGCGCCCGCAGCGTCCTGGACCGGTTCCAGCAGGTCGAACCGGTGGTGCTCTTCACCGTCGACGGCTACCGCTACGGCGGCAAGGAGCACGACCGCCGCGACACCGTCGCCGAGCTGCGCGCCGAGCTCCCCTCGCTGCGCGCCGTCGTCCACATCCCGCTCCTCGGCACGCCGGCCCCCGCCGGCGCCCTGGACTGGTCGGCCCTCACGGCCGGTGAGGCGGAGCCCGTCTTCGAGCCGGTCCCCTTCGAGCACCCGCTCTGGGTCCTCTACTCCTCCGGCACCACCGGCCTGCCCAAGGCGATCGTCCAGTCCCAGGGCGGCATCCTCCTGGAACACCTCAAGCAGATCGGTCTCCACTGCGACCTCGGTCCCGGGGACCGGTTCTTCTGGTACACCTCCACCGGCTGGATGATGTGGAACTTCCTCGTCTCCGGCCTGCTCACCGGGACCACCGTCGTGCTCTACGACGGCAGCCCGGGATTCCCCGACACCGGTGCCCAATGGCGCATCGCGGAGCGGACCAAAGCCACGCTGTACGGGACTTCCGCCGCCTACGTGATGGCCTGCCGGAAGGCCGAGGTCCACCCGGCCAGGGACTTCGACCTGTCCTCGGTCACGTGCGTGGCGACCACCGGCTCGCCGCTGCCGCCCGACGGCTTCCGCTGGCTGCACGACGAGGTGGCCGAGGACCTCTGGATCGCCTCCGTCAGCGGCGGCACCGACGTCTGCAGCTGCTTCGCCGGCGCCGTGCCCACCCTCCCGGTCCACATCGGCGAGCTCCAGGCCGCCTGCCTGGGTACGGACCTCCAGGCGTGGGACCCGTCCGGGAAGCCCGTCATCGGCGAGGTCGGCGAGCTCGTGGTCACCAACCCCATGCCCTCGATGCCGATCCGCTTCTGGAACGACCCGGACGGCAGCCGCTACCGCGACAGCTACTTCGAGATGTTCCCCGGCGTCTGGCGCCACGGTGACTGGATCACGATCACCGACCACGGCTCCGTGGTCATCCACGGCCGCTCCGACTCCACCCTGAACCGGCAGGGCGTCCGGATGGGCTCCGCCGATATCTACGAGGCCGTCGAGCGGCTCCCCGAGATCAAGGAGTCCCTGGTCATCGGCCTGGAGGAGCCGAACGGCGGCTACTGGATGCCGCTCTTCGTCCACCTCGTACCCGGCGCGGTCCTCGATGACGACCTCCGCGCCCGGATCAAGGCGACGATCCGCGAGGAGCTCTCCCCGCGCCACGTCCCCGACGAGATCATCGAGGTCCCGGGCGTCCCGCACACCCTGACCGGCAAGCGCATCGAGGTCCCGGTCAAACGCCTCCTCCAGGGCGCCCCCATGGCCAAGGCGGTCAACCCGGGCTCGGTCGACAACCTCGACCTCCTGCGCTTCTACGAGGACCTCGCCCGCACCCGGCGCTGAGCCCGGACCGGGCTCGGTCGACGGTCACTGTCAGTGGCTCTGATTACGCTGAGTGAGCAAGCGATCGCGCCACTCAGGGGGACCCGATGCCACGCTCGAACGAAGACAGGACCGGTACCACCGCGGGACGGCCCGTCCGTACCGCCCGCACCGCTCGTACCGCCCGCGCCGGCAGGCGCCGCACCCTGCGCCGCGAAGTCCCCGGAACCATCGGCCTCCTGGCCGACGCCGGGGACTTCGCGGCCATGCGCGGGTACCGCAGCTTCACCTTCGACGACCACCGCGACTACCTCGACCAGATCGACGGCCTGCTCCGCTCCCTCGCGGCCCAGGGCATCCACACCACCGTCACCCTCTTCGACCCCGAGGAGTACGCTGAGTACTGCACCGACCACGGCATCGACCCGGACACGCCCGCGGCCCGGACCCGCTTCACCGCCGAACTGGCCGGCACGGGCACCGGCCTCCCGTACGCCGGCCAGCCCATCGACGAACTGGTCCCGCTCCTCGTCGACGAGGCCGTCCGCCAGGCCACCTGGGAGTACGCCACCACCCTCCTGGCCGGAGTGGGCACCTGCGCCGACTGCGGGGAGGACATCGGAACCGCCTCCTTCGAGCGCGCCGCCGGCGCCCTCGAACAGCTGGTGCACCGGGCCGGGCCCGGCCGCCACCACCTGGTGTGCAGCGTCCCCACCGAGGACGAACAGCTCATGGCCGTGCTCCACGCGGAGACCCGTCCGGAGGGCCCGCCGGGCATCGAGGGCCGCGAGGGCCTCGACTTCGTGACCGTCCTCGCCGCGGGCCTGGCCCTCGGCGGGCCCGGGGGACTGGTCCTGCGCAGCACAACCGAGGGGCACCAGGACCGCGTCCACGGCTGGCGCCTGGACCACGGCCGCCTGGTACCCCTCTCCGCGGCGGCCGTCTTCAACGCCTACTGCACCGACGCCGACACCGGAGACCCCGTGGCTCCGGAGCCCGGAGTCGAGTACCGCCCTGGCTACGAAGTGGACGCGCCGGGTCCGCACCACTGACCCGAACGGGTGAGGCCCCGGAAACGGCCGAGGGGCCCTCGCCACCGGCGAAGGCCCCTCGATCGAAACAGACTCGATCCGACGCGGTGCCCTACTGGACTACTCGCCGGACAGCACGGCCTGAGCGGCCACACGGGCCTCCTCGGCGCTGTCCGCGGCACGCGCGGCCGCAGCCGCACGCTCGCACTGCGCGAGGGTGTACTTGGCGAGCGTCGCCCGCACGTAGGGAATCGAAGCGGCACCCATCGACAGAGAGGTGACACCCAGACCCGTCAGCACACAGGCCAGCAGCGGGTCGGAAGCGGCCTCGCCGCAGACACCGCAGCTCTTGCCCTCGGCCTTGGCGGCGTCGGCCGACATGGCGATCAGGTCGAGCAGCGCGGGCTGCCACGGGTCCTGCAGTCGCGAGACGGCACCGACCTGGCGGTCGGCGGCGAAGGCGTACTGCGCGAGGTCGTTGGTGCCCAGCGACAGGAACTCGACCTCCTGGAGGATCGAGCGCGCCCGCAGCGCGGCGGAGGGGATCTCCACCATCGCGCCGAACTTCGCCTGGAGACCGGCCTCGCGGCACGCGTCCGCGAACGCCTTGGCGTCGATCCGGTCGGCCACCATCGGGGCCATGACCTCAAGGTAGACCGGCAGCCCCGCCGAGGCCTTGGCCAGCGCGGTGAGCTGCGTACGCAGCACGTCCGGGTGGTCGAGCAGCGAGCGCAGACCGCGGACACCCAGAGCCGGGTTCGGCTCGTCGGCCGGGGTCAGGAAGTCCAGCGGCTTGTCGGCGCCGGCGTCCAGGACGCGCACGACGACACGGCCCTCGGGGAAGGCTTCGAGCACCTTGCGGTACGACTCGACCTGCTTCTCCTCGGTCGGCGCCTTCTTGCTGTCGTCCAGGAAGAGGAACTCGGTGCGGAACAGACCCACACCCTCGGCCCCGGCCTCGACGGCCGCCGGCACGTCGGCCGGACCGCCGATGTTGGCCAGCAGCGGCACCTTGTGACCGTCGGAGGTCGCGCCCGGACCCGAGGACGCGGAGAGAGCGGCCTTGCGCTCCGCGGCCGCGGCCTCCAGCTCGGCCCGCTTCTCCGGGGACGGGTCCACGAACAGGTCGCCGGTGGAACCGTCGACGGCGATCAGGGTCCCCTCGGCGATCTCGCCGGCACCCGGCAGCGCCACGATGGCCGGCACGCCCAGCGCCCGCGCGAGGATCGCGCTGTGGCTGGTGGGGCCGCCCTCCTCGGTCACGAAGCCGAGGACCAGCGCCGGGTCGAGCAGCGCCGTGTCCGCCGGGGCGAGGTCACGCGCGATGAGCACGTACGGCTCGTCGCTGTCCGGCACACCCGGCATCGGCACGCCGAGCAGGCGAGCGACGATGCGGTTGCGTACGTCGTCCAGGTCGGCCACGCGGCCGGCCATGTACTCGCCGGCCCCCGCGAGCAGCTCGCGGTACTGGGAGAAGGCGTCGTACACACCGCGCTCGGCGGTGCTGCCCACGGCGATCCGACGGTCGACGTCGGCCATCAGCTCGGGGTCCTGGGCGATCATGGCCTGAGCCTCAAGCACGTGCTGGGCCTCGCCGCCGGCCAGCTGGCCGCGCGCGATCAGGTCGGCCGCGACAGCGTCCACGGCCTGACGGGCGCGCCCCTGTTCGCGCTCCGCCTCGTCCGCGTTGATCTGCTTCGCCGGCGGTTCGAGAACCGCCGTACCCATGTGCCGAACCTCGCCGATCGCCACACCGTGGCTCACGCCGACGCCTCGCAGCGTTGTCTCCATTTCACCCGTCTCCGATTGAGCGACGGCCCCGCCGCCGCGATGGATGTCCGACTCGCCTATGGAGGCGGACACGTCACTGCCAGCTGAAGAGGACGTCCGACGCCTTCACGTCCCCGGACTCGACCACGTCAGACAGGGAGTCCGCGGTGGCCTCCAGCGCCACGATGGGGCAGATGGAGGACTTGCCCGCGGCCTCGACGGCGGCGGGGTCCCAGCGGATGACGGCCTGGCCGCGAGTCACGGTGTCGCCCTTGTTGACGAGGAGCTCGAAGCCCTCGCCGTTGAGCTGAACGGTGTCGATGCCCAGGTGCGTCAGCACACCGTGGCCTTCGCCGTCGACGACGACGTACGCGTGCGGGTGCAGGGAGACGACCACACCGTCGACGGGGGCCACCGCCTCCGAGGGCTCCTGCACGGGCTGGATGGCGGTGCCCGGTCCCACCATCGCGCCGGAGAACACCGGATCGGGCACTGCCGCGAGTCCGATAACGGTCCCGGCGAGTGGGGACGTCACGCTGGTCATGTGGGGCCTCCCAGGGGTGGGGCTACTTCGTGTCGCCGTCACAACCTGTCCTGGACGGCGTACTTTGAGAAGGGTAAGTCATGAGACGTCCCGGTTCCGTCTGAACTACACCTGTTTGTAGAGGTAGTGACAGAGGTCCCGAGCGAGTCAGGTGACAACCTAGTGGACTAGACCACCGGACTAGACCATACGCCTGAATCGATTTGCTTGGGCACCAGCGGACCTGTACTGTCGTGACTCCCGCCAGGAAGCCCCGCGTGAACATCTCGCGAACGGCTGATGGACGGGAACCCTCCTCTTCTTTACTGATCTTGATCTCGACTTCTTCCCGCATGCCTATTCGGCAAAACGGAGAGTGGTCAGGGAGACGGAAAAGGACTGATAGAGTCGGACTCGCCGGAAAGGGAAAAGCGCGAAAGCGCAGGACCTGGAAGGCGGAAAACAAGCGAGACTGACTCTGATAGAGTCGGAAACGCAAGAACAACGAAGGAAGCGCCCGGAGGAAAGCCCCAGTAATTGTTACTGAGGGTGAGTACAAAGGAAGCGTCCGTTCCTTGAGAACTCAACAGCGTGCCAAAAATCAACGCCAAAAGTTGATACCCCGTCCATTTCGGTGGAT
>NZ_JBHYVM010000022.1:0-40932 GCF_042750105.1 Streptomyces sp. NPDC059443
GTGGCGCCCCCCCGCCCGGGGGTCCGGGGGCTGGCCCCCGGCGACGGCGCCGCACGGTGCGGCGGTCAGGCCAGGGCCGCCCGCCACTCGGCGACCGCGGCGGCCGAGACGGGCCGGTCCCACCCGGAGGGACGGGCCGCGCTGCCGATGTGGAACGCGGAGATGCCCGCCCCCCGCAGCACCGGCAGGTGGGCCAGGGTCAGGCCCCCGCCGACCAGGATCCGGGGTTCGTAGCCGGGCTCCGCGGCTGCGGACCGCGCCGCCTCCGCCAGGAGCACCGGCAGGCCCTCGTCGACCCCGCCCGCGGCGCCCGCCGTCAGGTAGGTGTCCAGGCCGGGCAGGTCCGCCAGCGCCTTGCGGAGCTGGTCCCGGTCGGCCGCCCGGTCGATCGCCCGGTGGAAGGTCCATCCGCAGCCGCCGAGCTCCGCCACGACCGCCTCGACGGCGGTCAGGTCGGGGCTGCCGTCCGGGTTCAGGAAGCCGAGGACGAACTGGTCCGCCCCCTCCGCGCGCAGCGCCCGTACCTCCGCGACCAGCCGGTCCAGGTCCTCGGCGGTGCCCGCCGAGAAGCCGTCGGCCTTGCGGAGCATCACGCGCAGCGGGATGTCGACCGACGCCCTGATCGCCGCGAAGGTCTCGCGCGGCGGGGTCAGCCCGTCGGCGGCCATGTCGGTGACCAGTTCGAGTCGGTCCGCCCCACCGGCCTGGGCCGCGACCGCGTCCTCCGCGTCGAGGGCGATCACCTCCAGGAGCGCACGGTTGCTCATGTAATCCCATCCTTCGTCCCGCATTGGAAAATAGGTCTAGTCCAATATCCAGAGTACGGGCCTCCGCCCGCCCTCCACCAGCACAATCACGCCACCACCACAATGTGCTCATGACATCCGACGCGACACCCGAAGCGACGCACCGCGAGAAGGACCTCCGCGCCCGCTGGCAGGCCACCGCCCGGGCCGCCGGCGCCGACCGCGACCCCGCCCCCTACGCCGACCGGCTCCTCGCCGCCTGGGCGGAGCCGCAGCGCAGGTACCACACCACCGCGCACCTGGCCGACGTACTCGCACGGATCGACGTACTCGCCCCGCACGCCGCGGACCCCGCCGCCGTGGAGCTCGCGGCCTGGTTCCACGACGCCGTCTACCGTCCCGACCGCTCCGAGAACGAGGAGCGCAGCGCCGCCCTCGCCGAGCGCGCCCTCCCCGAGCTCGGCATCGACGGCGCGCGCACCGCCGAGACGGCCCGCCTGGTCCGGCTCACCGTCACCCACGACCCCGTGCCCGGGGACACCAACGGCGAGGTGCTGTGCGACGCCGACCTCGGGGTCCTCGCCGGGGCCCCGGACGCGTACGCCGCGTACGCCGCCGCCGTGCGCGCCGAGTACGCCTTCGTCCCGGACGGGGCCTTCCGCGAGGGCCGCGCCGCCGTCCTGCGCCAGCTGCTGGACCTGCCGCGCCTCTTCCGCACCCCGTACGGGGCCGCGCACTGGGAGGCCCCGGCCCGCGCGAACCTGACCGCCGAGCTGGCGGAGCTCGCGTAGGCCTCGGCTCACATAGAACCCGCCCGGGGGAATGTGAAACGTTTCGCCATGGTTGGTGTAGTTCATGCCCGCAGCAGCCGAACGCACCCGCATGCCCGTTGCCGTTTACATCCTCGGCCTCTCCGTCTTCGCACTCGGAACCAGCGAGTTCATGCTCTCCGGGCTCCTCCCGCCCATCGCCGAGGACATGGGCGTCACCATCCCCCAGGCGGGACTGCTCATATCCGCCTTCGCCATCGGCATGGTGGTGGGTGCGCCGCTGCTGGCCGTCGCCACCCTGCGGCTGCCGCGCCGCACCACCCTCGTCTCCCTCATCAGCCTCTTCGGCCTCGGGCAGGTCGCGGGCGCGCTGGCCCCCTCCTACGAGCTGCTCTTCGCCTCCCGCATCGTCTCCGCGCTCGCCTGCGCCGGCTTCTGGGCCGTGGGCGCGGCCGTGGCCATCGCCATGGTCGAGCAGCACCAGCGGGCCCGCGCCATGGCCGTCATGATCGGCGGCCTCTCCATCGCCAACGTCCTCGGCGTCCCGGCCGGCGCGTTCCTCGGCGAGCAGTTCGGCTGGCGCTCCGCGTTCTGGGCCGTGGCCGCGGCCTCCGCCATCGCGCTCGCCGGCATCCTCACCCTGATCCCGAAGATCCCGCTGCCCGACGAGAAGCCGACGCTCTCCCGCGAGCTGCGGATCTACCGCGACCGCCAGGTCTGGCTGTCGATCGGCGTCACCGCGCTCGCCGCGGGCGGCGTCTTCTGCGCCTTCAGCTACCTGTCCCCGCTGCTCACCGACGTGGCCGGGCTGGATTCCGGCTGGGTGCCGTGGATCCTGGGCCTCTTCGGGGTGGGCGCGCTGCTGGGCACCACCCTGGGCGGGCGGATCGCCGACGCACACCTCTTCGGGGTGATGCTGTGGGGCATCACCGCCTCCACCGTCTTCCTGACGGCCCTCGCGCTGCTGGCCTCCACCGCCGCGGCCGCGATCGCCCTCTCCTTCCTCCTCGGCTTCTCGGCGTTCTTCACCGCCCCGGCGCTCAACGCCCGCATGTTCAACGTCGCGGGCGCCGCCCCGACCCTGGCCGGAGCCACGACGACGGCCGCGTTCAACCTCGGCAACACCGGCGGCCCCTGGCTCGGCGGCACCGTCATCGACGCCGGCTACGGCTTCTCCGCCACCGCCTGGGCGGGCGGCGCGATGACCGTCACCGCCATCGGGCTGGGCCTCGTAGCCCTGCGGCTGGACCGGCGTACGGGGCCTCGCGCGACCCGCGTCGTGGCGTCCTCGGAATCCGCGCAGCTCACTGCCGAGGCCGGGCAGCCCGCGTCCCACTGACACTGCCGGAACCCGGCATGCCGGGCGACCCGGCCCGGGGCCTAGCGTGAGGCCGTCCGGCGGGGGGCCGGACGCGGCTGAGGTGGGGCAGGGCGATGGGGAACGACGGCGGGGGAATGTTCAGCCTGGTGTGGGGGCTCGGGGCCACCGGGATGGGACTGGTCCTCGCTTCGGACTTCCGGGGGGCGGCTGGATGGCTCGCACTCATCCAGGAAACCTCTGCCCCCATCTCAGGCCGGCGCTTCGGTGCCGGGCGCATCCGGCTGGTCGGCGCCGTCTTCGCCGTGGCCGGGCTGCCCGTCCTCGTCTCGGGCGTCATCGACGCGGCCCGACACGGGCTCGGCGGGGATGCATCGCTCCGGGTGCCACTGCCGTTCCTGGCCGGCATGTGCGTGATCGCCGTCTACGGCATGTGGGCCCTCTGGCGCCCCGAGGCACCGCTCCGCCGGATGTGGGCCACGGGATCCGGACTCCGCCGCACCGCCCTCGCCGTCCAGACCGCCACGGTCCCGGCCTTCCTCGTCTGCCTGCGGTACGGGACCCTCACGGCGGTGCTGGCCTGCTGGCTGGTCGGCGTCGGTGCACTGCTCACCGCGCTGGCTGCGGGACCGTCCCGCCGGGCGCCGGCCGCCCCTTAGGCCTCCGAAGCCCCGCCTCCGTCAGCCGCCGTACCAGTTCCTTGCTGCCGATCTCCACCGCGCCCGCGCCCACCGCGTCCTCGTAGCGGTGCGAGGGCACGTCGTAGTGGTCCCGCTCGAAGGCGCGCTCCGGGCAGCCGATCGAGGCCGCGAAGGCGTGCAGCTCCTCGTACGAGACATCGCTGACCAGGTGCGACCAAAGACGGCCGTGGCCCGGCCAGACCGGCGGGTCGATGTAAACGGTCACTGGCCGCGCCCGAAGACGGGTCCGAGTCCGCCCACCGGCGCCACCCGCACGCCGGCTTCCGAGCAGACCCACATCGGGTCGGGTCCGAGCTCCGGCTCCACGTCCAGCGCGTGCGGCTCGCCGTGGTTGCAGACCGGGCACAGCGGCCAGCGCCCGTACTTCTGCAGCAGCGCGTCCTTCACGTCCTGAGCGACGAGTCCGGCGAGGTAGTCGACACCCTCCGGCCACTGCTCCACCCACCAACGGCGGTGCGTGACCGAGTTCTCGACGAGGGAGACGACATCGGCTTCGGCGACCTCGCCCGCGACGAGATCGGCGAGTACGAGGGCGCGTGCGGCGTGCAGCGCCTGTTCCAGGGGGGTCGCGTGGTCCATGGACACATTGTGGACCCGGACGGCCCAAGTGGCGAAGGTCCTCTTGCTCCGGTGACTTACGGCGTCTTGACGCTCCCACCCCTCTGAAAATAGGTTTCAAGGGTGAGCAAGAACGTGAAAGAAACCTTCAGCGCGGGGGGTGCGGGCGTGACCGCCCCCGTCCCGGCCCCCGCCGCCCTGCGGGCCCGCGTCCGCAGCCTCGGCCCCTCGATGACCCGCTCCATGCAGGCCGTCGCCGAGGCCGTCGCCGAGGACCCCGCCGGGTGCGCCGCGCTCACCGTCACCGACCTCGCCGCCCGCACCGGCACCAGCGAGGCCACCGTCGTCCGCACCGCCCGCCTCCTCGGCTACCCCGGCTACCGCGACCTGCGCCTCGCGCTCGCCGCACTCGCCGCGCAGCAGGAATCCGGCGCGGCCCCCGCCGTCACCGTGGACATAGCCGTCGACGACTCCCTCGCGGACGTCGTCGCCAAGCTGGCCCACGAGGAGGCGCAGACCTTGACCGACACCGCCGCCGGCCTCGACGTCGCCGCCCTCGGCTCGGCCGTCTCCGCCCTCGCGGACGCCCGCCGCATCGAGATCTACGGCGTCGGCGCCTCCGGCCTCGTCGCCCAGGACCTCGCCCAGAAGCTGTCGCGCATCGGCCTGATCGCCCACGCGCACAATGACCCGCACCTGGCCGTCACCACCGCCGTCCTGCTGCGCCCCGGCGACGTGGCCATCGCCATCACCCACTCCGGCGGCACCGGCGACGTCATCGAGCCCCTGCGGATCGCCTTCGAGCACGGCGCCACCACCCTCGCGCTCACGGCCCGCGCGAACTCCCCCGTCGTCCACTACGCCGACCTCGTGCTGGCCACCTCCGCCGCCCGCGAGACCCAGCTCCGCCCGGCCGCCATGTCGAGCCGGACCAGCCAGCTGCTCGTGGTCGACTGCCTCTTCGTCGGCGTCGCGCAGCGGACCTACGAGACCGCCGCACCCGCGCTCGCGGCCTCGTACGAGGCGCTCGCGCCCCGGCACCACACCCCCGTACCGACCGCCAAGCGCAACAGCACCACCCGCTAGCAGTTCAGGAGCCCCCACTCATGACCGCGTACGCCGAACTCCGCGCCCAGCTCGCCACCTTGACCACCGAGGCCTTCCGCCCCGAACTGGCCGAGATCGACCGGCTCCCCACCCTTGAGATCGCCCGCCTCATGAACGCCGAGGACGCCACCGTCCCGGCCGCCGTCGCCGGGGAGCTGGAGGCGATCGCCGCCGCCATCGACGGGATCGCCGAGCGGATGGCCCGCGGCGGGCGGCTGATCTACGCGGGCGCCGGCACCGCCGGGCGGATGGGCGTCCTGGACGCCAGCGAGTGCCCGCCCACCTTCAACACCGACCCCTCCGAGGTCGTCGGCCTGATCGCGGGCGGCCCCTCCGCCATGGTCAAGGCCGTCGAAGGCGCAGAGGACTCCGGGGAGCTGGCCGCCGAGGACCTGACCGCGCTGGCCCTGACCGCCGAGGACACCGTCATCGGCATCTCCGCCTCCGGCCGCACCCCGTACGCGATCGGCGCCGTCGAGTTCGCCCGCGGGCGCGGCGCGCTCACCGTGGGCCTGTCCTGCAACGCCGGTTCCGCGCTCGCCGCGGCCGCCGACCACGGCATCGAGGTCGTCGTCGGCCCCGAACTCCTCACCGGGTCCACCCGATTGAAGGCGGGGACCGCGCAGAAGCTCGTACTCAACCTCATCTCGACCATCACGATGATCCGCCTGGGCAAGACCTACGGGAACCTCATGGTCGACATGCGCTCCTCCAACGAGAAGCTGCGCGCCCGCGCCCGCCGCATCGTCTCCCTCGCCACCGGCGCCCCCGACGCCGAGATCGAGGCTGCGCTCACCGCGTCCGACGGCGAGGTCAAGCAAGCCATCCTCGTCATCCTCGGCGGAGTCGACGGCCCCACCGCCGGTGAACTGCTCACCGCCTCCAAGGGCCACCTGCGGGCCGCCCTCACCCAGTCCCCCCGCTGACCCCCAGCAGCAAGGCGAACTCGCACATGTCCACTGACAAGAACCGCGCCACAGCCGCCGCGATCCTTCCTCTGGTCGGCGGTCCGGACAACGTCCTCTCCATCGCGCACTGCATGACGCGCCTGCGCATCACCCTGCGGGACCGCTCCCTGGTCCAGGACGAGGCGCTCAAGGCCGTGCCCGCCGTGCTGGGCGTGGTCGAGGACGACACCTACCAGATCGTGCTGGGGCCGGGCACCGTCGCCCGCGTCACGCCCGAGTTCGAGGCCCTGGTCGCGGAAGGCCGCTCGGCGGCCCCGGCGGCGCACACCATCACGGCCGACGAACTGGCCGCCCAGGGCGCGGCGATCAAGGAGGCCCGGAAGGCCAAGAACTCCACCCCCCTCAAGCTGTTCCTGCGCCGCATCGCGAACATCTTCGTCCCGCTGATCCCCGCCCTGATCGGCTGCGGCATCATCGCCGGCCTCAACGGCTTCATCACGAACATGGGCTGGCTGCCGGCGGTCGTCCCCGCCCTCGCCGCGATGGCGAGCGGCTTCATGTCCCTGATCGCGGTCTTCGTCGGCTACAACACGGCCAAGGAGTTCGGCGGCACGGCGATCCTCGGCGGCGCCGTCGCCGCGATCATCGTCTTCCCGGGCGTGGCGAAGATCGACGCCTTCGGCCAGCACCTCGCCCCCGGCCAGGGCGGCGTCCTGGGCGCCCTCGCGGCGGCCCTCCTCGCCGTCCAGGTGGAGAAGTGGTGCCGCAAGTGGGTCCCGGAGGCCCTGGACGTCCTGGTCACCCCCACGCTCACGGTCCTCGTCTCCGGCCTGGTCACGATCTTCGGCCTGATGTTCGTCGCCGGTGAGGTCTCCGCCGCCATCGGTACGTTCGCCACCTGGCTCCTCGCCACCGGCGGCGCCTTCGCGGGCCTGGTCCTCGGCGGCCTCTTCCTCCCCCTGGTCATGCTGGGCCTGCACCAGGCCCTGATCCCCATCCACACCACCCTGATCGAGCAGACCGGCTACACCGTCCTGCTCCCCATCCTGGCCATGGCGGGCGCGGGCCAGGTCGGCGCGGCCATCGCCGTCTACTACAAGCTCCCGCGCAACGGCTCGCTCCGCTCCACCATCAAGTCGGCGCTCCCGGCCGGCTTCCTGGGCGTGGGCGAACCCCTGATCTACGGGGTTTCCCTCCCCCTGGGCCGCCCCTTCGTCACCGCCTGCATCGGCGGCGCGGCGGGCGGAGCCTTCGTCGGCCTCTTCAACCAGCTGGGCGTGGCCTTCGGCTCCACCGCCATCGGCCCCTCGGGCTGGGCCCTGTTCCCGCTGCTCGACGGCAAGTCGGGCATGGGGATGACCATCGCGATCTACGCGGGCGGCCTGGCGGTCGGCTACCTGGTCGGCTTCGTCGCCACCTACTTCTTCGGCTTCACGCAGCAGATGCTGACCGAGCTGAACACCGGCCCGGAGCCGGCCACCGCCCAGCCGGAACCCACGGCAGAACCGGCGATGGCCTGACCCGGACCCCTTCGTGCACTCCCGAAGGCCCTGCTCCGGCAGGGCCTTCGGCATGTGACCCACGCCCAGGCCGTCACCCGCATCGCCCGCCTGCGCACGGACCGATCCCCCGGCGAAGGCGCTCGCGCCGCGCTCTAGGCCGGGTCGGCCGGGGCGCCCTGTAGGAGCAGATCGAGCACCGAGTCGATGTAGTCGGCCAGTTGGCCGTCTCCGTCGAGAGGGAGTACGCCGGGCAGCCTCGTCGCCAGCTCGTCGTGGCCGACGTACGCGGCGTAGCCGAGCATCGCGCGCTGGACCGCGACGGCCGGCGGGAAGCCGATCTCCCGGAAGAGCTCGACCGTGTAGTCGAGCCTTCGTTGCACCACCCGCCGCACCACGGGCGCCACCAGCTCGTGGTCGGCCGACGCGAGCAGGTTCGCCGCCGCGGCGCTCCGTCCGACGCCCCCGGCCGCCCGCGTGAGCAGGGCCCGCAGCCGGGCCCTCGGGTCGGGCTCGGCGGCCAGCACCGTGATGGTGGCCTCGGTGAACCGGCGCTCCCACAGGGCCAGGGCCGCCTCGATGAGGGCGTCGCGGTTGGTGAAGTGCCAGTAGAAGCTGCCCTTGGTGGTGCCCAGCCGGGCGGCGAGCGGCTCCACGGCCACCGCGCCGAGCCCGCGCTCGCCGATCGCTTCGAGCGCTGCCGCCGCCCAGTCGTCCGCCGTAAGCCGCTGTCGCTGTCGCCCTTGATCCACGTCCATACGGTACCGTACGGTCATTCCATACGCCTCCGTATGGAGGCTGGAGCCGAGGAGTCGCCGTGCAGAACTTCCAGCAGCGCACCATCGACGCGCCCGCCGCCGAGGTCAGCGCCCTCTTGGACCGGCTGGGCTCTCCGCAGGACCGGATCTGGCCCGCCCAGGCCTGGTCCCCGCTGCGCCTCGACGCGGGCCTGGCGGTCGGTTCGAGCGGCGGGCACGGCATGATCCGCTACTCGGTCGCCGCGTACGAGCCGGGCAGAAGGGTCCGCTTCACCTTCGCTCCCGGACTCGGCATGACCGGCTACCACGAATTCCTGATCACCCCCGAGGGCCCGGACCGCTGCCGGGTCTCCCACACCGCGGCGGGACGCCTGGAGGGGAAGATGCGCCTGCTGTGGCCCCTGGCGATCCGCTGGATGCACGAAGCGCTGCTCCAGGACTTCTTCGACAACATCCAGCGCGCGGCCACGAACCACCTGCCCCACCCGGCCCGCTGGTCGGTCCGGGTCCGCCTGCTGCGCCTCGTGTTCGCCCGCAAGCCCCGTAGGCCCCGTACGCCCGTGGAGCCGTCCGCCGCCTGACCCCGGACCCCTCCGGCTCAGCCCCGCCGTGCGATCTCTTCGAGGTCGCCGATGGTGCCGGACATGACGGTCCGGATGTGTGCGGTGAGGCGCTCCACCGGCCAGTCCCACCAGGCCAGGGCGAGCAGACGGGCGATCTCGCCTTCGCTGTAACGGCTGCGGATGAGTCCGGCCGGGTTGCCGCCCACGATGCCGTAGTCGGGAACGTCGTCCACGACCACGGCTCCGGAAGCGATGACCGCGCCGTGCCCGATGCGCACTCCGGGCATGACCACGGTGCCGTACCCGAACCAGACGTCGTTGCCGACGACCGTGTCGCCCCGGCCGGGCAGGCCGCCGAGCAGGTCGAAGTGCCCGGCCCAGGAGCCGCCCATGATGGGGAAGGGGAAGGTGGAGGGGCCGTCCATACGGTGGTTGGCGCCGTTCATGATGAACCGCACCCCGGTGCCCAGCGCGCAGAACTTCCCGATGACCAGCTTCTCCGGCCCGTAGTGGTAGAGCACGTTGCGGGTCTCGAACGCGGTCGGATCCTCCGGGTCGTCGTAGTACGAGTACTCCCCGACCTCGATCAGCGGCGAGGTCACCAGCGGCTTCAGCAGGACCACGCGCGGCTGATCGGGAAACGGGTGGAGCACCGTCGGATCCGCGGGAAGGTGACTCATGACAGTGCAGTCGCTCTCGGTCGGCAACAGCTGACGAATGGCCCCCATTCTGCGTCCTAGACGAGCACCTTCGCGGCAGCGGTACCGGCAGCGGCCGGGCCGGCCGGCTCCGGGTCCAGGTCCGGGGTGCCGCGGTAGAGCGGGGCGAAGGAGACCAGGAGGAGTACGGCTCCGAGCGGTATGAGGTCCTTGTCGGCGAAGGGCAGGGTGGTGTCGATGAGGACCAGGAAGGGGGCCCACGGCTTCAGGACGCGGCGCTTGGCGAGCTGGGAGACCAGGATCAGCTGGCCGACGAAGAACAGCAGCGGGCCGAAGTCGTAGAACACCGGAAGCACTCCGGGTATCTCCTGGACGCGAGCGAACAGGACGTTCATGGCCTCCCGGTCCGCCGACAGGAACCCGACCACCAGGTCGATGGCGAACTGCACCCCGACGGCGACCGCTCCCGCCGCGCCGGCCCACAGGCCCACGGTGGAGAGCCGGTTGCCGCCCACCGCCTTGCGCATCGCCGCGAACCCCTGGACGAAGAAGGCGATCGCGCCGAGGAAGCACAGGTGGCCGAGGCTCCATGCGAGGCCCGGGCCGCGGCTGCCGTCGAGGCCGTCGATGATGCGGATGACGCCGTAGGCACCCATCAGAACAGGGGCTGCCAGGAAGGCAGTTCGCGAAGTGATCATGACGATGACGCTACGGGAACGGAACCCCGAGCCGCATCGGGTACCAACCCCTGAGATCCCCCTGAAGGTTCAGACGGGCGAGGTCAGGGGCAGGCACGCCGGCAGGCGCACCGGTGGTCAGCCGTCCCCGCGCGGGCGCAGGCCGTCGAAGGCGAGGTCGATGAAGCGGTGCCAGTCACCGCTGCCCGTGCGGACGATCGCGGACAGTCCGCCGACGAGCATGTAGACGTCCCGGACGGTGAGGTCCCCCCTAAGGGTGCCGGCGGAGCGCCCCTGGTCGATCAGGTTTCCGACCACGGTTTCGAGCTGCGCGAGCGTCTCGCCCCGGGGCGCCGAAGAGCCCATGACCGCCGCGACGGAGGCCGTCAGCCCTTGGCCCTCGGCCAGGATCCGGCCGACGTGGTGGAGGTACCGGGCGAGCCCCTGCCCCGATCCGGGTTCGCGCAGGCATTCGGCGTGCGCGAGGCGGAGGATCTCGGCGAACCGGTGTTCCGCCGCGGCCTCCACTAGGGCCTGCCGGGAGGGGAAGTTCCGGTACAGGGTGCCGATGCCGACCCCGGCGGCGCGCGCCACCTCGGGCATCTGGACCTCGTCGCCGCGCTCCTCGAACAGCGCGCACGCAGCCTCCAGCACACGGGCACGGTTGCGCTCCGCGTCGGCACGCGGCTTGCGTCCGGGGGGTGTTGACGGCGTTGACGGCGTTGACAACCTCGGCGCTCCTCTGCCTACATTTATCCGGAACCGGATTCCGATTCCGTCTCTGTATCCGAGTATGCCATGCGAGGAAGGGCTACACCCATGTCCGTAGACCGTTTCATCCTGCTGGAGCCAGGTGCCGCCCGGCCGGGCCGGATCCCGTTGCCGCCCGCGTTCGCCGTCAAGGCGATGACCGAGGACACGGAAGGCAGGTTCTCGCTGCTGGAGGTGACCGTCGCGAAGGACATCCCCCGGCACACCCACCACCGGGCGGACGAGGGCATCTACGTGCTCGACGGCGTCCTGGAGATCGAGTTCGACGAGCAGACGCACGCGGCCCCGAAGGGGACCTTCGCCCTGCTGCCCCGCGGCGTCCCGCACGCGCTGCGCCGCGCCTCCGACCCGCCTCCCCGCGTCCTGCAGATCTCGTCCCCCGGAGGCTGGGAGCACTACGTCGAGGACTTGATCGAGGCGGGGCCCGCGGTCCTCACCGGCGGACAGCTGGACCCCGCGAAGATCAACCCCATCGCGGCCGGACACCACATCAGCTACGAAGAGTGGCAGGACGAGCGGAAGTGAGTACGCCGCACGGTGACCGAGGGGCCCTCCGGCCGGTCAGAGACCGCCGGTGAAGAGGAGGTGGTTCGGGCTGCTCTTGCTGACGCTGGTCAGGACGTCCTTGGTGGACTCGGTGTCGATGAACTCGGCGATCTCCGAAGGGTCCGCCTTGGGGTGCGCGGCCTTGTAGAGGGCGGCGACCCCGGCCACGTGCGGGGCGGCCATGGAGGTGCCGTTCAGGGCGATGGAGCCGCCGCCGAGCTTGGCCGAGACGATGGCCTGGCCGGGTGCGTAGACGGAGACGCACTGGCCCCAGTTGGAGAAGTCCGTCTCCTCGTCCCACTGGTTGCTCGCCGCCACCGTCAGCACCTTGCTCGCCGAGGCGGGGGAGACGTTGCAGGCGTCCTTCGCGGAGTTGCCCGCCGCGATGACCGGCAGCACGCCCGCCTCGGACAGGGCGTTCGCGGCGTTGTTCACGGCGTCGGACTTGTCCCCGCCCAGGGAGCCGTTCAGGACGGCCGGCTGCTTGGCGTTCTTGGTCACCCAGTCCAGGCCGGCGATGATCCCCGAGAGCTCCCCGGTGCCGTCACAGCCGAGCACGCGGACGCTGACCAGGTTGACCTTGCGCGCCACGCCGTACGTCTTGCCGCCGAGCGTGCCGGCCACGTGCGTGCCGTGGCCGTTGCAGTCCTGCCCCTTCGCCAGGGCGCTGACGGCGTCGTAGCCGAAGGTGGCGCGCCCGCCGAACTCCTCGTGGGCGTAGTCGATGCCGGTGTCCAGGACGTACGCGGTCACGCCCGCGCCGTTGCCCTGGGTGGAGAAGTTGTTGTCGAGCGGCAGGTTCTTCTGGTCGATCCGGTCCAGGCCCCATGAGGAGGACGGAGCCCGGGTCCCGCTCGGACGGGACGGCATCGGCACGGACATCACCTTGGCGTCCTCCTCGACCGACTTCACCCCCAGGCTGTTGCGGACGATCGTCAGCTGGAGCGGAGTCAGCGGGGCCGCGAAGCCGTTCATGGCCGAGCCGTAGACGAACGACGGCGTCAGGCCCAGCTTCTTCGCGGCATTCGCCGCGTCCACCCCCTTCTCCAGGGTCACGATGTACTTGCCGGGCACCGCGTTCGAGGCGGTGTACAGCGGCGCGGGGGTCGGCTCCGGGGCCGCGGCGGAGGCCGTACCGGCCGTGACCGGGGTGACGGTGAGGAGGGCGGCGGTGGCCAGACGTGCGAGCAGGCGCATGAAAAGGACTCCCTGACGGGGCGGAAGGTCGGCATGGGTGAGCCGCCCCCGCTGTGACGAGGACCTCCGGCGTCTACGGGTGCGGCCCCCACTCCATCGGTGCCACCTCGGATCGGCATGAACCACCGCGCCCGCCCGGCCCATCGGCCGGCAGCCCCGTCAACACGGCGCGTCGGAGGTGGTGCAGAAAGGGTTAACCCCCTCTGCCGTCAGGGCCGCACCCCGGCGGGCCCAGCCCGTGGCCACCCCCGGCAAGATCACCCGTACGGCCCGCCCCGCATCCGGGGGCGCACGGCCGGTGCGCGGCCGGTGCGCTCCCCGTGCCCCCGCCACACCCTCGGACCTCTTTGACCTGCGACGCCGCGCGTGATGGCCTCGCCGCATGCGCACCCGCCTGAGCCGAGCCCTGCCCGTGGCCGTCGCCGTAGCCGCCGCCGCACTGGCCGCCGCCACCGCCCTGCCCGCGGCCGCGGCCACCGCCACCGCCGCCGCCGTACGCGAGCCCGTACCCCACGCCGCTCCCGCCGACCACGCCCCGTACATCGTCACCGTCCGCCGGGACCTCGACCCGGCCGACGTGGCCGGGCTGGTCGGCGCCACCCCGGTGCACGTCTACCGCACCGCCCTGCACGGCTTCGCGGCCCGGCTGAGCCCCGCCCAGGTCACGGCCCTGCGCGCGATGCCGGCCGTGGTGGAGTCCGTGGAGGAGGACGGCCGGAGCGGCGGCTTCGGGGGCTCCTAGCCAGCCTGGGCGCCCGCTACACCCGCTCCGGGGCAGCGGCCGAGGGGACCACCGTACGGACCGGGTCCCAGCACTGGACGCCCCTCAGGTCCGGCATCCGGTCACGGGTGAAGACCGGTTCGAGGCCGGCCCGCCGCTGCGCGAGGTAGTCGTCCAGGAGGCGGAAGGCGATCGCCGACAGCGGGATGATCGCGGCGAGGTTGATCAGGGCCATGAGGCCCATGAACACGTCCGCCAGGTTCCAGACGACCGACACCGAGCCGAGCGAGCCCAGTACGACCGCCGACAGGACCAGCGCCCGGTAGCCCGGCAGGACCCACCGCTTGCGGGTGATGAACTGGATGTTCGTCTCGCCGTAGTAGTAGTTCCCGATCATGCTGCTGAAGGCGAGCATGAACACCACGACCGTCAGCAGGTGCCCGGCCCACGAGCCGAGCGTGTCGCTCAGCGCCGTCTGCGTCAGGTCCGCGCCCTGGCGGCCGGACAGCTCCGGGTTGGTGACGAGGACGATGAAGGCGGTCATCGTGCACACGAGGAGGGTGTCGAAGAAGACGCCCAGGGACTGTACGAGGCCCTGCTTGACCGGGTGCGAGACCTCGGCGGCGGCGCCCGCGTTCGGGGCCGAGCCGAGGCCCGCCTCGTTGGAGAACATGCCGCGCCGGATGCCCTGCTGGATGGCCGCGCCGATGCCGCCGGCCGCCAGCTCGCGGAAGCCGAAAGCGCCGCCGACGATGTCCGCGATGACCCGGGGGAACTCGGTGATGTTGAGCAGGACCACCGCGGCGCCGAGCAGCAGGTAGACGATCGCCATCACCGGCACCAGGACGGTGGTGACCGAGGAGATCCGCTTGACCCCGCCGAAGACGGCCAGGCCCAGCAGGGCGGCCAGCAGCACGCCGAGCGAGGGGCCGAACCAGTCCGACCCGTCCGCGTCCGCCAGCGAGCCGGAGGCCACGGCGGTGATGGTGTTGGCCTGCACCGCGTTGAAGACGAAGCCGAAGGTGACCGTGATCGTCACCGCGAAGAGCACCCCGAGCCAGCGTTTACCGAGCGCGCGCTGCATGTAGTACGCCGGGCCGCCGCGGTACGCACCGCCAACATTGCGGACCTTGTACAGCTGGGCGAGGGCCGACTCCACGAAGGCCGAGGCCGCGCCGATCAGCGCCATCATCCACATCCAGAAGACGGCGCCCGCGCCGCCCAGGGTGATGGCGGCGGCGACACCCGCGATGTTGCCGGTGCCGACGCGCGCGGCGGCGGAGATGGTGAACGCGCCGAAGGACGAGACCTGCTTGCGGCCGTCCGCACGCGGCGGGGTCTTCTCCTTCAGCACCCGGAACATCTCGGGAAGCAGGCGCAGCTGCACACCCCGGGAGCGGACCGTGAAGTACAGGCCCGCACCGACCACCAGCGGAATCAGCAGGTAGGTCCAGAGATGATCGTTCACATTGACGATCACCGAATCCAGAGTGTCCATGCCTCGAAGTCTCGCCGGGGCGGAAGGCCCACCGACAGGGACCTACGTCCACCACCGGAGGGACCGAAGGCCCGGGCGGCCCGCCCTTCGCCCTGCGCGGACCGGCTCGCCGCCCGGCTTTGCCACGGCTTTCCTAGTAGTCGGGCCTCGGGACCACCGTGAAGGGCAGGCCGCTCGAATACGCGAAGGTGCCGGCGGGCAGGCAGTTGTCCGCCACGACCGTCCCGGTGCCGTCGCAGTGCTCCGCCTTGAGGGTGAAGAGGACGGTGCTGGTGTGCGGGCCGAGGGCCAGCGCCTTGAGCGGCGGTGAGATGGCGATCGAGTACGGGAAACCGTCGGCGTCGACGAGACCGGTACGCAGGACCCGGTCCTTCTTGTACGTGAAGCGCTCCTCATGCGGCGTACCGATGTCCTGGACGTACGTGGCGCTGACGAACTTGGAGTTGAAGTCGTCGATCGGATTGGGACGGGACGGCGTGTAGCCGGCCGGATAGACGGCCCCCTCTGCGCTGGGCGCTGTGAACCAGGCCCGTACGATCCTGACCCACTTGTCCTTCGCGTAGGTCTCGCGGCAGGTGGGCGGACCGATGATCCGCTCCTTCACGTCGTAGAACTCGTTGAGGTCGACCCCGTCGCCTCCGATGCAGTGCGGGACCTCGTGCTTCGGCTTCGGCAGCGGCGCTGCCGCGGCCGGCGCGCTCGCGGCGGCGCCGCCGAGGGCTGCCACCAGCAGGGACGGGACGACCGCGGCGAGGATCCGTGCTCGTTTCACCCGGTACCACCTTCGATGTCGGCGATTGTGACCGTCGGTCAGCCGACCACCCCGCGCGGCCCCATCCGCGGCGACACTTCCGGCAGGCGGCCGGACGGCGGAGCGAATCCACACCCCCGCGACCGCGCCGCGCCTCCGCTCAGCCCCGGGCGCCCCGCGCCGCCGCGATGAAGGCCCTGATCAGCTCCGGGGACTTCACGCCGCGCTCCCGCTCCACGCCGCTGGACACGTCCACGCCCCAGGCGCCGGTGACCTCGACCGCCTCGCGCACGTTGGCCGGGGTAAGCCCGCCCGCCAGCAGCCACCGGCCCGCGGGCGCGGTGAACTCCTTCGAAGCCCAGTTCCACGGCTTGCCGGAGCCGGGGTCGGGGGCGTCGATCAGGAGCAGGTCCTCCCCGTACTCCCCTACCGCGGCCACCGCGCGGGCCGTGGCCCGGATCAGCGTCCGGCCGGGGGCGCGCAGCTCCTCGTAGAACTCGGGGCCCTCGTCCCCGTGCAGCTGTACGGAGCCCACTGCGCTCTCCTCGGCGAAGCGCCGCACCTCGTCCACCGGCTGCCCGCGGAACACCCCGACGGTCAGCACCCCGTCCGGCACCCCGGCGACCAGCTCGCGCGCGGTGGCGGCGTCGACGGTACGGGGGCTCCCGGGCGCGAAGACGAACCCGACGGCATCGGCCCCGGCGGCCACGGCCACCTCGACGTCGTGCGCGGTCCTGAGCCCGCAGATCTTGATGAACACCTTCGTCCCGTCCGTCATGCCAGTAGTGAACCAAACCCGACCGCTCCCGGGCGATGCGTCCCATAGGCCGGGCACGGCGACCTGCCCGCCGCTAGCCTGGGACGAGGCACATATTCGGGGTACGGAACGCCATCCGGAGGATGACGGTGACCATCATGACCGAGCGGACCACACCGAGAGAGACGCCGTCGGCACCTCCGGCCTTCGAGGACCTCTTGCGCACGGTCGCGGAGATGAACACGCCAGACGGCTTCAAGGCCGAGCTCATCCGGGGGAAGATCATCGTGTCGCCGTTTTCCAAGCTGCGCTACTCCCGTCGCATGCGTCGTCTGCGCGAGCAGCTCCAGGCACACGTCCCAGAGGGGCATTTCGCGGACACCTCACCCTTCCTCTTCCGGTTCCCGGCAGCGGAGCGCGGCTACGGACCGGACCTGTACGTCGCGGACGAGGCGGCCTTCGAAGAGGACGGACAGCACGCGGACGGAGCGGCGCTGTCCCTCGTCGGAGAGTTCACGTCCGTCTCCACCAAGGACGCCGACTGGAACGAGAAGCTGGACGTGTACGGCTCGCTCGTTCCCGTCTACCTGGTCGTCGACATGCAGGACTCGGAGATCACCTGCTTCTGGGACCCGTCCCCGCACGGATACCGCTCCCGTACGACGGTGTCCTTCGGCCAGCCCCTGCACGTCCCGGAGCCGTTCGACTTCACCATCGACACCACCGGCTTCTAGACGCGCGGATCGCCCGAGGGCGGCACCCCTCCCGGAGAGGGGGGTGCCGCCCTCGGTCGTGCGCCCGGTCAACCATCCGGGTACTCCCCGGCGTGTAAGCCCCCGGAAGCAGAAGAGGGGAACGAGGGGGATGGGGATCGGGATGGGGACGGAGACGGGGATGCGTGACGGGAAGGGGCCGATGTGGGACTGGTGGTGGCGGTCCCTGGGGTCGGTGGTGGCCGCGGCCGGGGTGCCGCCGCTCGCCGCCGGGGTGGCGCTCGCGGCCGGCTGGGCGGGGGCGAGCGGGTGGCTGGGCGACGGGTGGGTGGCCTTCTTCGGGCTCTTCGCGCCCCTGGCCGGCCTCGCGCTGCACACCTACGCGCAGAGCGAGCGCGGGCACGGGGGCTCGGCCGCGGCCCTCGCCGTCCTGGCCGGGCTGCCGGCGGTCGTCGGCGTGTTCATCGCCCTGATGGGCGTGGACGACCTGGTGCTGCGGGAGCGGGGGGTCGAGGTCACCTGCGTGGTCAGGGAGGTGGTCTCCCGCGTGGAGACGGACTCCACCTTCGCCCCCGAGGGCCAGAGCGTCAGCCACACCACCAAGTACGACCACCGGCTCGACTGCCCGCCGGGCGCTCCGGCCCAGCTGACCAGGGAGCGGAAGATCGCGAAGGCCGGCGGGGAACTGCGGCTGGTCTACGACCCCCGGGGCGAGGTGGAGCCGCAGAGGCCCGGGGACCTCCACGCCTGGGGGCTGCGATTCGCGGCCCTCTTCGCGGTCGGGCTCGCGTCCCTGCTGGGTGTGCTCGGCGCCCTCGGCCGGGCGGCCTCGGAGCGTGCCGAGCTCAACGGGTGGTGACCGCGCGGGGCACACCTGGCCGCGCGGGGCCCCGTACGCACGGCGCGGTGAACGCCCGAGGGCGGCACCCCTTCGCGAAGAAGGGGTGCCGCCCTCGGTACGAGAACAGCCGATCAGCCAGGGGCCGATCAGAAGTCCATGTCACCGCCCGGCATGCCGCCGCCGGCAGCGGCGCCGGCCTTCTCGGGCTTGTCGGCGATGACGGCCTCGGTGGTGAGGAAGAGGGCCGCGATCGACGCCGCGTTCTGCAGGGCAGAGCGGGTGACCTTCGCCGGGTCGATGATGCCCTCGGCGATCATGTCGACGTACTCGCCGGTCGCGGCGTTCAGGCCGTGACCGATGGGCAGGTTGCGGACCTTCTCGACCACGACGCCACCCTCGAGACCACCGTTGACGGCGATCTGCTTGAGCGGGGCCTCAAGGGCCAGGCGCACGGCGTTGGCGCCGGTCGCCTCGTCGCCCGTGAGCTCCAGCTTGTCGAAGACCGAGGAGGCCTGGAGGAGCGCCACGCCGCCACCGGCGACGATGCCCTCTTCGACGGCCGCCTTCGCGTTGCGAACGGCGTCCTCGATGCGGTGCTTGCGCTCCTTGAGCTCGACCTCGGTCGCGGCGCCGGCCTTGATGACGGCCACGCCGCCGGCCAGCTTCGCGAGGCGCTCCTGGAGCTTCTCGCGGTCGTAGTCCGAGTCGGAGTTCTCGATCTCGGCGCGGATCTGGTTGACGCGACCCTGGACCTGGTCGGAGTCACCGGCACCGTCGACGATGGTGGTCTCGTCCTTGGTGATGACGACCTTGCGGGCGCGACCCAGCAGGTCGAGACCGGCGTTCTCCAGCTTGAGGCCGACCTCCTCGGAGATGACCGTGCCGCCCGTGAGGATGGCGATGTCACCGAGCATGGCCTTGCGGCGGTCGCCGAAGCCCGGGGCCTTGACGGCGACGGACTTGAAGGTGCCGCGGATCTTGTTGACGACCAGGGTCGACAGGGCCTCGCCCTCGACGTCCTCGGCGATGATCAGCAGCGGCTTGCCGGACTGCATGACCTTCTCCAGGAGCGGCAGCAGGTCCTTGACCGAGCCGATCTTGGAGTTGACGATCAGGATGTACGGGTCGTCGAGGGACGACTCCATGCGCTCCATGTCGGTGGCGAAGTACGCCGAGATGTAGCCCTTGTCGAAGCGCATGCCCTCGGTGAGCTCAAGCTCCAGCCCGAAGGTCTGGGACTCCTCGACGGTGATGACGCCTTCCTTGCCGACCTTGTCCATGGCCTCGGCGATGAGCTCGCCGATCTGGGTGTCAGCGGCGGAGATAGAGGCCGTAGAAGCGATCTGCTCCTTGGTCTCGACATCCTTGGCCTGCGAGAGCAGGGCAGCGGAGACGGCCTCGACGGCCTTCTCGATACCACGCTTGAGGGCCATCGGGTTCGCACCGGCGGCCACGTTGCGCAGGCCCTCGCGGACGAGCGCCTGGGCCAGAACGGTGGCGGTGGTCGTACCGTCGCCGGCGACGTCGTCCGTCTTCTTGGCGACTTCCTTGACCAGCTCGGCGCCGATCTTCTCGTACGGGTCCTCGAGCTCGATCTCCTTGGCGATGGAGACACCATCGTTGGTGATCGTGGGGGCGCCCCACTTCTTCTCAAGGACGACGTTGCGACCCTTGGGGCCAAGGGTGACCTTGACGGCGTCGGCGAGCTGGTTCATGCCTCGCTCGAGACCGCGCCGGGCCTCCTCGTTGAACGCAATGATCTTGGCCATCTGAAGTGGTCCTCCCGGACAGCGGTGGATTGCTCCCGGACCGCGCCCGCGCCCGCGACGGACGGCCTGCGTGCCCGGCGGTTTCTTCCCGCCGGACCCCGTGGGCCTCACTGACCCGGTCCTCGTTTAGGTAGCACTCTCACTAGGAGAGTGCTAACGCCAATGATTAGCACTCGGCACCCCCGAGTGCAAGCGGCTTCGGGGAACCGCCGGTGAACAACCCGGGCACCGCAAGGCCTGCGAGCACACCACGCACGAGGGGCCCGCATCCCGTGTCCAGGATGTGGGCCCCTCGTATGCATGCAGTCGTATGCAGTCGTACGCCGTGTCGGCGGTCGATCGCGCCCGGACTAGCCGACGGCGAGCTTGACCATGTCCGCCTGCGGACCCTTCTGGCCCTGCGAGATCTCGAACTCGACCCGCTGACCCTCTTCAAGGGTGCGGTACCCGTCCATCTGGATGGCGCTGTAGTGGACGAACACATCCGCACCACCGTCGACCGCGATGAAGCCGTAGCCCTTCTCCGCGTTGAACCACTTGACGGTGCCCTGAGCCATGCCTAACTCCCCTATTACTGGCCCTTGCGCAGGACCGCACTTCGCGGTCCCGGGTCAGAACTTGCGCCGGAACGCCTCGACCGGGGCTGAATGTATCCGCACCGCTGCTGTCTGCAACAGGTCATTCCGGCGAGAATTCTGGACACGGCAAAAGATTGAAATAGGGTGAAAACTCGGAATATTCCAGGGCAAGTCGGGCCGGACAAAGCACGCCAAGGACCCATACCGCGCTTGCATGTTGACTCAATGTCAACCCTTCCGCGGCCCGCTCATATGCGGCGGGCAAGAGCAGCGGTGGGGACTTCCCCAACTCTACCGCGCCCAATCAAGCAGAATTGCCCCCTCCGCTTATTAGCGGAAGGGGCAATTCAGGTTTGGCCGGCCGAAAGGTCAGCAGCCGCCCGCGACGGCGGGGATGATCGAAACGCCGGCGCCGTCCGGCGTGGACGCCTGCAGCCCGCCTTCGAAGCGCACGTCGTCGTCGTTGACGTAGACGTTGACGAAGCGGCGGAGCTTGCCCTGGTCGTCCAGGACGCGCGCGGCGATGCCCGGGTGGTTCTTCTCCAGGGACTCGATGACCTCGGCGAGGGTCGCGCCCTCGGCGGGGACCTCGGCCTTGCCGCCGGTGTAGGTGCGCAGGATGGTGGGGATGCGGACGTTGACGCTCATGGCGCTACTGCCTTTCCGGTGTGCAGGGGGAGAGATCAGGCGAGGTTGGCGGCGCGGAACGCGTCCAGGCTCGGGCGGATGGTGGCGGTCTGGCCGCCGCCGTCGGCCACGGCCTCCAGGGTCTTGAGGCCGTCACCGGTGTTCAGGATCACCGTGGTCAGCGAGGGGTCGATCTGACCGTTCTCGACGAGCTTCTTCGTCACGCCGACGGTCACGCCGCCCGCGGTCTCGGCGAAGATGCCCTCGGTCTGGGCCAGGATCTTGATGGCCTCGACGACCTGCTCGTCGTTGACGTCCTCGACGTAGCCGCCGGTGCGGCGCGCGATGTCCAGGACGTACGGGCCGTCCGCCGGGTTGCCGATGGCCAGCGACTTGGCGATGGTGTTCGGCTTCTGCGGGCGGACCACCTCGTGACCGGCCTTGAAGGCGGTCGAGACGGGCGAGCAGCCCTCGGCCTGGGCGCCGAAGATCTTGTAGGGCTTGTCCTCGACCAGGCCGAGCTTGATCAGCTCCTGGAGACCCTTGTCGATCTTCGTCAGCTGCGAGCCGGACGCGATCGGGATGACGATCTGGTCGGGCAGCTGCCAGCCGAGCTGCTCGCAGATCTCGTACGCCAGGGTCTTGGAACCCTCGCCGTAGTACGGGCGCAGGTTGACGTTGACGAAGCCCCAGCCCTCGCCCAGCGGGTCGCCGATGAGCTCGGAGCAGAAGCGGTTGACGTCGTCGTAGTTGCCCTCGATGCCGACCAGGTCGCCACCGTAGACACCGGCCATGACGACCTTGCCCTGCTCCAGGTCGTGCGGGATGAACACGCACGAGCGGAAGCCGGCACGGGCGGCCGCGGCGCCCACGGCGCCGGCCAGGTTGCCGGTGGAGGAGCAGGAGAGGGTGGTGAAGCCGAAGGCGCGGGCGGCCTCGACGGCGATGGCCACGACGCGGTCCTTGAAGGAGTGCGTCGGGTTGCCGGAGTCGTCCTTGACGTACAGCTTGCCGGTGAAGCCCAGCTCCTTGGCCAGGTTGGCCGCGTCCACGAGCTTGGTGAAGCCCGGGTTCAGGCTCGGCTTGGAGGCGACGTCCGCGGGGACGGGCAGCAGCGGCGCGTAGCGCCAGATGTTGTCCGGGCCGGCCTCGATCGCGGCGCGCAGCGCCTCCGGGTCACCGAGGGGCAGGTCGTACGCGACTTCGAGCGGTCCGAAACACTCCACGCAAGCGAAGATCGGGCCGAGCTCGAAGCGGGTGCCGCATTCCCGGCAGGAAAGGCCGGTGGCGGGACCGAGATCGACAGAGGCGCCGGGGGTGGAAGTTCCAGCGGAGGTGTCGGCAGAGGTTTCGGCAGTCTGTGCAGCCATGATGGCGAGGCCCTTTCTCCTCATCTTCCCCATGACGAACGTCGCCATGAGACGGAATTGGCACCTTCCCTAGCCGGGGACCCCGCTGAGTCGCTGCTGGAGCGATCGCGAGAACCGACTGGAGGGTTGCCGGGGCTTCAACGGGCCGTGTCCCTCTGCCCCTCTGGATGAGCGGTATGGCACCGGGCGACACGCTCTGTGGCGCGCCCGGGCGTTTGTTCGCGAGGCCCCCCGGCATGCGGTGGGCCTTTGCGTTGTTCAAGACTGTAACCGAAGCCCCGGGTGGTTGAGACAGCCGTCCGAACCGCGAGATGGATCACATATCGGTGAAAAGCACCGGCGTTCCGCCCGTGCCCCGCCGACCGACAGAGGAGTCCCGAAGGTGCTGGAAGAGGTGGAGCGCTGGCTCTCGGCCCGCTCCTGGTCCGCCGCCGACCGACCGCTCGACCAGCTGCTTTCCGCCAAACGGGCAGCCGGTACGACGGTCAGCGTGGTGCTGCCCGCGCTGAACGAGGAAGCCACCGTCGGGGCCATCGTCGAGGTGATCCGGCGCGATCTGATGGACGGGCCGGACACGCCCCTGGTCGACGAGCTGGTCGTGGTCGACTCGGGCTCCACCGACCGTACGGCGGAGGTGGCGGCCAAGGCCGGGGCCCGGGTGGTGCACCGCGACGAGATCCTGCCGGGGCTGCCGGCCCTGCCCGGAAAGGGGGAGGTGCTGTGGCGTTCGCTGCTGGCCACGAGCGGGGACGTGGTCTGCTTCGTGGACGCCGATCTGCGGGACTTCTCGTCCGTCTTCGTGTCCGGGATCGTGGGCCCGCTGCTGACGGATCCGGACGTGTGCTTCGTCAAGGCCATGTACGACCGCCCGCTGGGTGACGCTCCCGGCCAGGGCGGCAGAGTGACGGAGCTGGTAGCCCGCCCCCTGCTCAACCTGCACTGGCCGCAGCTGGCCGGTTTCGTCCAGCCGCTGGGCGGCGAGTACGCCGTGCGCCGCGACCTGCTGGAGCGGCTGCCGTTCCCCGTCGGGTACGGCGTGGAGCTGGGCCTGCTGGTGGACGCGCTGCACACGGTCGGGCTGGACGCGCTGGCCCAGGTGGACGTGGGCGTACGGCTCCACCGCCACCAGGACGGCCTGGCCCTGGGGCGGATGGCCGCGGCGATCTACCGGACGGCGCTGCTGCGGCTCTCGCGCGGGCACCTCGTACGGCCGGAGCTGACGCAGTTCGAGCGCGGCCCGGAGGGGTTCGTGCCCCACACCTACGCCGTGGACACCGAGGAGCGGCCGCCGATGCGGGACATCGAGGAGTACGCGCGGCGTCGCGTGGCGTAACCGGAGAAACCGGCACGATCAGTCTAATTTCCCTTTTATGGGGTTTATACGGTTCAGACATGCATGGGGCGCCGCGCTCGCGGCGGCCGGAGGCGCGGCCCTGCTGCTCGGCTCGCTGAGCGGGCCGGCGGCCGCGGAGGTGGTCTCCTCCTTCGAGAAGCGGTACGACGAGGCGCTCTACGGGGACTTCATCACCCTCGGCAACACGGTGATGGGCTGCCCCGAAGCGCCCCCCGCCGACGCCGCGGAGTGCGCCGAGGTCCAGCGGGGCGGCGGCACGAAGAACAACAACGACTTCGTCGCCCGCCCGATCGACGCTGCCGGGCTCGCCACGCCCACCCGTACCTCCAGCACCGGCCGGCTCACCGTGCCGGCGGGTGCCGAAGTGGCGTACGCGCGCCTGTTCTGGGGCGGCAACAACGGCGAGTACCGGCTCGGCTCGAACCTCATCAAGCGCTGCGACGTCTCCGGCGAGGACGTCGTCCCGTCCCCCGGCGAACCGCTGGGCACCCGCCCGGTCGTCAAGGTCGGCGCGGGCGCGGCCCGGCCGGTGACCCTGTCGAACATGGTCGAGGACCCGCCGCAGACGGGCGGCCCGCACTACTACACGGGCGAGTCCGACGTCACCGCCGCCTTCGCGGACGTCCCCACCGGCTCCCCGGTCACCGTCGCGGTCGGCGGCATCTGGGCCCCGCAGGGCCGCGGCTGCGTCGCCGGTTGGTCCCTGACCGTCGTGTACAAGTACCCCGGCCCGCACGAGAACGCGCCGGAGCGGCGCAACGTCTACGTCTACGGCGGCCACGTGCTCCAGCGTTCCACCAGCCCCGACACCACCGTCAAGGTCGAGGGCTTCTACCGCACGGGCGACGGCCCGGTGCGGGCGAGCGCCACCGCGTACGAGGGCGACCGGAACACCAAGGGCGACCAGTTCCGGGTGAACGGCACCAACATCGCCAACCCCGGCACCAAGGCCACCGACAACTTCTTCACCAGCTCGGCCGACGGCTCGCTGAACCCTGACCACCCCGACAACCTCAGCATCGACGCCAAGTCCTTCGACATCCCGGCGGCGGCCCTGCCGGCCGGGGCGACCTCGGCGGACCTGACGTTCCGCACGCGCGGGGACACGTACGTCATCTCGCAGTTCGCGCTGGCCGTGCCGGTGCCGGACCTGGAGGTGACCAAGACGGCCTCGCCCGCGAAGTCGGTGAAGCCGGGCGACACGGTGACGTACACGATCACCGCTAAGAACATCAGCAGCCTGGACTACCCGAACGCGAAGCTGACGGACGACCTCACGGAGCTGCTCGACGACGCGACCTTCGACGGGGCGGTGACGGCGGACCTCGGATCGCCCTCCTACGCGGCGCCGAAGGTGTCGTGGACGGGCGAGGTCCCGAAGGGGAAGACCGCGACGATCACCTACAAGGTGAAGGTCAACGACCCGGTGACGGGCGACGGGAAGCTGACGAACAACGTCGTCGCGCAGAGCGGCCGCACCAACTGCGGGGACGGTTCCAAGGACCCGGCGTGCGCACCGGTCCCGCCGGTGATCGAAACCCCGGACCCGTCGCCGTCACCGTCGCCGTCCTCGTCGCCGTCCTCGTCCCCCTCGACGGCCCCTTCCGCCTCCCCGTCGGCCTCCCCGTCCGCCACCCCCTCCACGACGCAGCAGCCGCGTCCGCTGCCGGAGACCCCGGCGCAGGGCGGCAGCGGCAGCGGCACCGGGGGCGGAAACCTGGCGAGCACGGGCTCGGACGGCCGTGAGCTCTGGCTCATGGGCAGCGCGGCCGCCACCCTGACGCTCCTCGGCGCCGTGGTCTTCGTCTCGGTTCGCCGGACACGCAGGAGCTGAAGTTTGACCGGGCGCGGGGCGGGCTAGGTTCGCCGCATGGCTTCCCAGGTGCTCGTCGCCGCGAACCGCGGCCCGCTCTCGTACGCCCTCGCCCCGGACAGCACGCTCAGTGCCCGCCGGGGCGGGGGCGGCCTCGTTTCCGGCCTCTCCGCGGCCCTCGCGGAGCAGCCGGAGGCGCTGTGGATCTGCGCGGCCCTGTCGGACGCGGACCGGGAGGCGGTACGGCGGGGCGTGGCCGAGCCGGGCGTACGGATGCTCGCGATCGATCCGGAGGTCTACGACGACGCGTACAACGGGATCGCGAACTCGGTGCTGTGGTTCCTCCACCACCACCTGTACGACATCCCGCGCGAGCCGGTCTTCGACGCGGAGTTCCGGCGGCGCTGGGACTCCTACACCGCTTACAACCGGGCCTTCGCCGAGGCCCTGGCCGAGGAGGCCGCGGAGGGGGCGGCGGTCCTGATTCAGGACTACCACCTCGCCCTGGCCCCGGGGCAGTTGCGCGAGCTGCGCCCGGACCTGCGGATCGGCCACTTCACGCACACCCCGTGGGCCTCGAAGCAGTACCTGGACCTGCTCCCGTCGGACATCCGGGAGCAGTTGCTGAGCGGAATGCTCGGCGCGGACCTGGTGGGCTTCCACACCGGGGCGTGGGCCCGGGAGTTCACGGACTCGGCGGGGGCGGCCGCGCCGGTGGCGGCGTTCCCCCTGGGGGTGGACGGGGACGAGCTGCGCGCGCTCGCGCACCGCCCGGAGGTGAACGACAAGCTGGCGGCGCTGCGGGCGGAGGTCGGCGGTCTGAAGACCATCGTCCGCGTGGACCGGACGGAGCTGTCGAAGAACATCCTGCGCGGGCTCCTGGCGTACCGGGAGCTGCTGGCCACCCACCCCGAGTGGCGGGAACGGGTGGTGCACCTGGCATCGGCCTATCCGTCCCGGCAGGACCTGGCGGTGTACCGGGCGTACACGGAGTCGGTGCGCGAGCTGGCGGCGGCGGTCAACGCGGAGTTCGGGACGGCCGGGTGGCGGCCGGTGCTGGTCTCCGTGGAGGACGACTTCGCCCGCTCCCTGGCGGCGTACCGGCTGGCGGACGTGGCGCTGGTCAACCCGGTCCGGGACGGCATGAACCTGGTGGCGAAGGAGATCCCGGTGGTCTCGGAGGCGGGCTGCGCGCTGGTCCTGTCCACGGGGGCGGGGGCGTACGAGGAGCTCCGCGGGGACGCGCTGACGGTGAATCCGTACGACGTGACGCAGACGGCCGAGGCGCTGCACACCGCCCTGTCCATGCCGGCCGCGGAGCGCGCGGACCGCACGAAGCGGCTGGCCGCGGCCGCGACGGCGCTGCCCCCGGCGCAGTGGCTCGCGGCCCAGCTGGACGCGGTGCGGGGGTGACCCGAGCCCTGCGGGGCCGTCCCCGCAGGGCAGCGGTCAGGCCAGCGCCGCGGCCAAGGCGGCCAGGAAGGCCACGACCTCCCCGGGGCCGGACAGGGTCAGGTCCGCGCGGGCGGCGAGCTCCGGGACCTCCGCCGAGCCGCTGCACACCAGCAGCCCCGGCAGGCCGTCCGCCCGGAGCTTGTCCACCGCCGAGTACGCCGCCAGGTCGCCGAGGTCGTCCCCCGCGTACAGGACGGCAGTCGCCCCGACCTCCGCGAGGTACTCCGTCAGGGCGACGCCCTTGTCCATCCCCGGCGGCCGCAGTTCGAGCACGGCCCGCCCCGGCTCGACCATCAGCCCGTGCCGGGCGGCGAGGCCCGCCAGGGGTTCCCGTAGGGCCGCGAACGCGCCTTCGGGATCCTCCGCCCGGCGGGTGTGGACGGCGAGGGCCCGGCCCTTCTCCTCGATCCACGTCCCGCGCCAGGCGCCGATCGCGTCGAGGAACCCCGGCAGCTCGGCCCGGACGGCCGCCACCCCCGGGTGCTCCGCCGGGGCGTGGACGATGCCGCTCACGGCGTCCCAGCGCTCGGCTCCGTAGTGTCCGAGGACGACCAGGTGTTCCAGTCCGGGGACCCCGGCGAAGCCCCCGTAGCGGACGGCGACTCCGGCCGGCCGGCCGGTGACGACCGCGACCGACCCGACCCGGGGGGCGAGCGCGGAGAGCGCGGCGACGGCGTCCGGGTGGGCCCGGGCCTGGTCGGGGTCGGGGACGATCTCGGCGAGGGTTCCGTCGAAGTCGAGGGCGACGACGGAGCGGCGCGGTGTGCGGAGGAGGGCTTCGAGTCCCTCGCGTCCGGCGGCGGTGACGGGCATCGGCAGGTCGTGCGGATGGCTCCCCATACGCTCGACCCTAACGGCCCCGCCGGGCCACGGCTATGCCGCGTGGAACACCGCTACTGCCTCGCTGCCGCCTGAGCTGCCGCCCGCGCTAGCGCCTGGCGCGCTGGGCTTCGCGGATGCGCCGCAGCCGGTTGACGGTGCCCGGTGCGTGCCGCAGTGCGCGCGGGTCGTCCATCAGCGCGTTGAGCAGCTGGTAGTACCGGACCGGGGGCATCCCCAGTCCTTCCCTTATGGCCCGCTCCTTGGCCCCGGGTCCGGGCCAGGTCCGGCCTTCGTAGGCGAGTACCGCCGCTTCCTCGCTGCTCAGACCGGCCGGCCCGGCCGCCGGCCGCTCCTCGTCCGTCATACGGCCAGATTAACGCCGCCCTCCGACAGCGGCCCGGCCCCGATGCGGGGTCGGCCCCACTTAGCGCGGATCCGCCTTGCGCCCCGCGTCCGCGATGTCGCCGAGCACCTTCGCCGGCTGCCCGCCCGGCCGCACGGTCGAGCCGATGTTCTTCTTGATGTCCTCGCTCACCGTCGACCAGGACTTCTTGCCCACCGGGTACAGCCGCGCGTTCGGCAGCGCGTGCAGGAACGTCTTCAGCTGCGCCGACGTGGCCCCCGTGGTGGCGTCCATCTCGCGGGAGCCGCTCGTGGTGACCGGGAGGAGGTCGTACTTCTCGGTGAAGTTGGTCTGGTTGTTGGGCTCGTACAGGAAGTCCAGGAACCGTCCGGCCTCCTTCGGGTGGCCGTTCTTGAAGGCCATCACCCAGTCGGCGACGCCCATCGTCGAGTGCTCTGCGCCGTCGGCGGTCGGCATGGGGGTCATGCCGTACTTCACGCCCTTGTCGGAGGCCTGCTTGATGAGCGTCGGGTGCCCGTTGAGCATGCCGACCTCGCCGCGCGTGAAGGAGTCGAAGGCGGCCTGCCGGTCGAGCTTGCCCGGTTCCACCGGGCCGGTCAGGCCCTGTCCGACGAGCTTGTCGCGCAGGAACTCGAAGGTCTTGACGTTGTCCGGGGAGTCGATCGAGTACTGCTCTTCGTTGTCGCTGTAACCGCCGCCGCCCGCGAGCATCCACTGCATCGTCTCGGCCTGCGCCTCCTCGCGGCCCAGGGGCAGCGCGAAGGGGGTCGGGACGCCGGCCGCCTTGAGCTTCTTGGCGGCCGCTTCCAGGTCCGCCCAGCTCTTGGGCTGCCAGGGGCCCTTCGCGTCCTTGGGGATGACCCCGGCGTCGGTGAGCAGCTTCTCGTTGTAGAACATCAGCCGCGTGCTGGCCACGAAGGGCATTCCGTACTGGACGCGCTTGACCTTGCCCGCGTCGGCGAGGGGCGCGAGGAAGTCGGCCTCCGTCTTCACGGAGAGCAGTTCGTCGGCGGAGTAGAGCTTGCCCTCGGCCGCGTAGTCGGCGTAGGCGCCGATCTGGGCGACGTCGGGGGCCTTTCCGTTCTTGACCATCTCGGCGACCTTGGCGTCCACCTCGGACCAGGAGTAGACGTCGACCTGGACCTTGATGTCGGGGTGGGTCTTCTCGAAGGCCGCCGCGAGGTCCTTCCAGTAGCCCTTGGAGGAGTTCGCCGGATTGTCTCCGTAATCGGCCGCCACGACGTGCAGGGTGACCTCGTTGTTCCCCGTGACACCCGACAGAGCTCCGCAGCCTGTCAGCGTCACGGCCGTCAGGCACAGCGCGACGCCGGACGCGGCCAGGTTCAGCTTTCGGGTCTGCACAGTTCGGGCCTTCAAAGCTCTCGTTCCACCCCAGGTCGTTCCGTACGGTTCAGATAAAGGTCTACACCACTCTCCCGGCCCGTCAACATCGGGCCCCGAACGTGCACACGTCCCTCACGAGCCCCTTGTGCACGACCAAGGTCCCGAATTTGTATGGCCGCTCAACAATCCCTACCAGTGGACTAGACCTTTCCCCTCCGAGCACGCGAGACTGTCACCCGTGAAACCCGTGAAACACGTCATCGCCCTCGATGTGGGCGGCACTGGGATGAAGGCCGCCCTCGTCGCGGCGGACGGCACCCTGCTCCACGAGGCGCGCCGCGCCACCGGCCGCGAGCGGGGCGCCGAAGCCGTCGTCGAGACGATCCAGGACTTCGCCGCCGAGCTCCTCGACCTCGGCCGCCGGCGCTTCGGCGCCTCCGCGGCCGCGGCCGGTGTCGCGGTCCCGGGCATCGTCGACGCCGAGAACGGGATCGCCGTCTACGCGGCGAACCTGGGCTGGCGCGACGTCCCGATGCGCGAGCTCCTCGGCAGACGCCTCGGCGGCATCCCGGTGGCCCTCGGCCACGACGTCCGCACGGGCGGACTCGCCGAAGGCCGCATCGGCGCGGGCCGCGGCGCCGACCGCTTCCTGTTCGTCCCCCTCGGCACCGGCATCGCCGGCGCCATCGGCATCGCCGGCCGCATCGAGGCCGGCGCGCACGGCTACGCGGGCGAGATCGGCCACATCGTGGTCCGCCCCGGCGGCCCCGCATGCGGCTGCGGCCAGCGCGGCTGCCTGGAGACCCTCGCCTCCGCCTCGGCCGTCAGCCGTGCCTGGGCGGCCGCCTCCGGCGACCCCGAGGCGGACGCCGCCGACTGCGCCAAGGCCGTCGAATCCGGCGACGCCCGCGCGCGCGAGGTCTGGCTCGCCGCCATCGGAGCGCTCGCCGACGGGCTGGTCACCGCGATCACCCTGCTGGACCCGCGCACGCTGATCATCGGTGGCGGGCTGGCCGAGGCGGGGGAAACCTTGTTCACACCACTACGGACGGCCGTGGAGGAACGCGTGACGTTCCAGCGGCTGCCCCACATCGTTCCGGCGGCCCTCGGGGACACCGCCGGATGCCTGGGCGCAGGGCTGCTCGCCTGGGATCTACTCGCCACGGAGGTACCTGCCTGATGTCCGGAAGCGCACATGTGGGCCGCAGTACCGTTCTCTCCGGCGCCGACGTGGTACTGCCCACCGGCACCGTGAAGGGCGGGCGCGTCATCGTCGACGGCGAGCGCATCGCCGGCAGCGCCCACGAGGACGCCAGCGTGGTCGACCTGTCCGGGCACTGGATCGTCCCCGGCTTCGTCGACATGCACAACCACGGCGGCGGCGGTGCCTCCTTCACCTCCGGCACGGCCGAGGACGTCCTCAAGGGCGTACGGACCCACCGCGAACACGGCACCACCACCCTGGTGGCCTCCACCGTCACCGGCGACCTCGACGAACTGGCCCGCCGCGCCGGTCTGCTCGCCGAGCTCACCCAGCAGGGCGACATCGCGGGCATCCACTTCGAGGGGCCCTTCATCAACCCCTGCCGCAAGGGCGCGCACAAGGAAGACCTCCTGCGCGACCCCGACCCGGCCGAGGTCCGCAAGCTGATCGACGCCGCGCACGGCGCCGCCCGCATGTTCACCCTGGCCACCGAGCTCCCGGGCGGCCTGGACTCCGTACGCCTGCTGGCCGAGCACGGGGTCATCGCCGCGATCGGCCACACCGACTCCACGTACGAGCAGACGCGCCAGGCCATCGACGCGGGCGCGACCGTGGCCACCCACCTCTACAACGCGATGCCGGGCATGGAACACCGCGCCCCGGGCCCGATCGCGGCGCTGCTGGAGGACGAGCGGGTCACCGTCGAGCTGATCAACGACGGCACCCACCTGCACCCGGCCATGCTGGAGCTGGCCTTCCACCACGCGGGCGCGCACCGCGTGGCGCTGATCACCGACGCGATGGACGCGGCCGGCTTCGGCGACGGGATCTACCACCTCGGCCCGCTGGAGGTCGAGGTCAAGCAGGGCGTGGCCCGCCTGGTCGAGGGCGGCTCCATCGCCGGTTCCACCCTCACCCTGGACACCGCGTTCAAGCGGTCCGTCACCCTCGACAAGCTCCCCGTCGAGTCCGTGGTCCAGGCGATCTCCGCCAACCCGGCCAGGCTGATCGGCCTCTACGACCAGGTCGGCTCGCTGGAGCCCGGCAAGTACGCGGACCTCGTCGTCCTCGACGCCGCCTTCGACGTCAAGGGCGTCATGCGGCGCGGCGAATGGATCGTCGACCCGCTCGCCGCACGGCGCTGACGGAAAGCGGTCGGCCCCGGGTACTGGGCCGACCGCTCTGGTTTTGACATGCTGTTGCCCCGTAAGAGGCGGCACACACCGAGACCGGGACCCGCCATGATCCTCACCGTGACGCTCAACACCGCGCTCGACGTCACCTACCGCGTACCGCGCCTGCACGCGCACACCTCCCACCGCGTCACCGACGTCGCCGAACGGCCGGGCGGCAAGGGCCTCAACGTCGCCCGCGTACTCGCCGCGCTCGGCCACGAGGTCACCGCGACCGGCTTCGCGGGCGGCCCCACCGGGAGCGTCGTACGCGGACTGCTCGCCGCCTCCCCCGGGGTGCGCGACGCGCTGGTCCCCTGCGCGGGCACCACCCGGCGCACCCTCGCCGTGGCCGACGAGGCCTCCGGCGACACCACGCAGTTCAACGAGCCGGGCCCGCTGATCACCTCGGCCGAGTGGTCGGTGTTCCTGGAGCGCTACGAGGCCCTGCTGGCGGACGGCGCCCGCGCGGTGGCCCTGTGCGGCAGCCTGCCCCCCGGCGTGCCCGTCGGGGCCTACGCCGTCCTCGTACGGGCCGCCCGCGCGGCCGGGGTGCCCGTGCTCCTCGACACCAGCGGCGAAGCGCTGCGCCGCGGGGTCGCCGCCCGCCCCGAGATGATCAAGCCGAACGCCGCCGAGCTCTGCGAGCTGACCGGATCCCGGGACGCGCTGCCCGCCACCCGGGACGCCCGCCGCCGGGGCGCCCACGCGGTGATCACCTCGCTCGGCCCGGCCGGACTCCTCGCCGCCACCCCCGAGGGCAGCTGGCGGGCCGCCCCGCCCCGCACCCTGGCGGGCAACCCCACCGGCGCCGGGGACTCCGCGGTCGCGGGCCTGCTCTCGGCCCTCGTCGAGGGCCTGGACTGGCCGGACCGCCTGATCCGCGCGGTCGCCCTCTCGGCGGCCACGGTCCGCGCCCCCGCGGCGGGAGAGTTCGACCCCCGCACCTACGAGGAGGTACGGGGGTCGGTGAAGGTGACGCCCGCCTAGCGCGGGACCGGCGGACCGGCGGACCGGCGGCTCAGCCCTGCTGGATCCAGAACTGGTCGATGTTGACCTGGCACTTGTTGCCCGCCTCGCACGACAGCTTGATCGTGTTGCTGCCCTGATTGAGGGTCACCTGGCCCCAGGTGGACTGCCAGCCCTTCTCCCAGTCGCCCTTGGGGGAGCCCGCGAAGTTGCGCATGTTCAGCGGCGAGCTGTTGGCCTTGCCGTTCACGGTGAGGGTGCCGTTCGCGTCCTCGCCGGGGATGCCGAACTGCACGTAGAACCGGTAGGTGCCCGCCTTGGACACGTCCAGCGTCCAGGTCACCGCCGCGCCCGGCTGGTTGAAGTTGCCGACGTACTGGCCGCCCGCGCTCTTCGCTCCCGGCACCGCGTTCTGCAGGGTCGCGCCGCCGGAGATCACCATGCCCGGACCGCCCGCGTCGCCCTTCGGCAGCTCGGCGGCCGGCGACGGGGAGCCGCTCGGCTGGCCCGAGGGCTTGACCGGGGGCGCCGACTGGCTCTGGCTGGCGTTCGCGTTGTTCTTGTTGCTGTCGGCATCGTCCTTCTTGCCGAAGACCACCGCCGCGCCGATGCCGATCGCGACCGCCGCGACCACCGCGACGGCGGCGATGAGCATGCCCTTGCGGCTGGACCCGCCGCCGTTCCCGTGACCGCCGTGACCGCCGCGGCCCTCGCCCGGCAGCGGGACGGCCTGCGTGTACTGCTGCGGGGGCTGCCCCTGCGACGGAACGCCGTAGCCGCCCGCCTGGAGCGCCTCGGGGGACTGGTACTGGGCCTGGTAGGCCGGAGGCTGCTGCGGACCCTGCTGGTAGGGAAGGGGCCCGCGCTGGCCGCCGTACGTCCGCTCACCGACCGTACGGACCTGGTTGTACGAGGTCCGGGGCACGCCGGGCTGACCGCCGACCGTGGGTCCGGGGTAGCCGTACCCGCCGCCCTGTCCGGGCGGGGTGGCCCCCGCGGCCTGGCCGTCCTCGTAGAGGTAGCCGAACGGATCGTCATCCTCGGGCTTGTTCGCCCCGTTGTTCGAGCCGTGGTTCGCGGGCGTCGTCATCGCAGGTCACTCCTTTCGACCCCGGGGAGCCTACCCCGAACAGGTGCGCCCACGGGTGGACCATGACCTCACCCGGCCCGCCGGTGGGCCTTGGACCGGGAGCGCTTCTCGATGTACATCCGCTGGTCGGCGGAGCGCAGGACCTCGTCCGCGGACATCCCGCAGCTGGCCCAGCCGATGCCGAAACTGGCTCCCACACGGACCGCGCGGCCGTCCACCCGGATCGGCGGGATGATCGCGTTGCGCAGCCGTACGGCGAGGTCGGCGGCGTCGGCCGCGCCCAGGCCGTCGGCGAGGACGACGAATTCGTCACCACCCAGCCGGGCGACGGTGTCCCCGTCCCGCACACCGGTCGTCAGGCGCCGGGCGACCTCGATCAGCACCGCGTCGCCGGTGTGGTGCCCGAACCGGTCGTTGATCGACTTGAACCCGTCGAGGTCGCAGAAGAGCACCGCGAGCCCCTTCGTACCGTCGTCTATGTCGGTCGCGGGCGCGACGGTGTGCACGTGGTGCTCGTACGGGCCCGGGCCGGCCGGACCGGGACCGCCCTGCCCGGCCGGCGTGCCGGGGCCGCCCGGCCCGCCGGGGAACTCGAAGGGGTCGGGGAAGCCGTCGGGCCGGAAGCCGTGCTCACCGGAGCCGCCGTCCGCGGCGGGCCGCGCCTCGAAGGCGGCGTCCAGGGCCTCCACGGCGGTGGCCCGCACGGACTGCGGCCGGCGGCACAGCCGGGCGCCGAGCCGGGAGCGCAGCTCGGCACTGTTGGGCAGGCCGGTCAACGAGTCGTGGCTGGCCCGGTGGGCGAGCTGGAGCTCGTGCCGCTTGCGCTCCTCGATGTCCTCGACGTGGGTCAGGAGGAACCGGGGCCCGTCGGCGGCGTCCGCGACCACCGAGTTGCGCAGCGAGACCCATACGTACGTGCCGTCGCGCCGCCCGAGCCGCAGCTCGGCCCGGCCGCCCTCGGCGGAGGTGCGCAGCAGGGTGCCGATGTCCTCGGGGTGGACCAGGTCGGAGAAGGAGTACCGGCGCAGCACGGAGGCGGGCCGCCCCAGGAGCCGGCACAGCGCGTCGTTGGTGCGCAGCAGGCGGCCGTGCTGGTCCCCGCCCATCTCGGCGATGGCCATGCCGCTGGGCGCGTACTCGAAGGCCTGGCGGAACGACTCCTCGCTCGCGCGCAGGGCCTGCTGCTCGCGCTCCAGCCGCACCAGCGCCCGCTGCATGTTCGCGCGCAGCCGGGCGTTGCTGATCGCGATCGCGGCCTGGAACGCGTACATCTGGAGCGCCTCGCGCCCCCAGGCGCCGGGCCGGCGGCCGTTGCGCGGCCGGTCCACGGAGACCACGCCGAGCAGCTCGCCGCCGGAGGCGTACATGGGGGCGTAGAGCCGGTCCTCGGGGTGCCACTCGTCCTCGAACCGCGGGTCGGGGCCCTCGGTGTGCCACTGGGGGACGTCGTCCTCCATGAGGACCCAGCCCTCGGTGTGCGGGATGAAGCGGAGCCCGTCCCAGTTCTCACCCATCGTCAGGCGGCGTTCCCAGGAGGCGCGCGAGCCGACCCGTCCGGTGATCAGGGCTTCGGCCGCGGGGTCGCCCGCGAAGGCGGCGACGACGAGGTCGCCGTCGGGGCGTACGAGGTTGACGCAGGCGAGTTCGTAGCCGAGTCCCACGACGATGCCGTCCACGACGGTCTGCAGGGTGTCAGCCAGGCTCCTGGCCGTATTGAGCTCGGCCACCACTTGGTGCAGCTGCCGCAGGGTCGCAAGACGGACGTACGGCTCCGACTCGGTCTCCATTGCTCGCTCTCCCCGAGACCTCGACAGCAACTCCAGGTTTGTCATCGGCGTTTCGTTGCGGTGTCCTGTCCACTGAATCACAGTGAGCTGTGCGGCAGGTACACAGGGTCAACAAATCTTGCCCTCTGTGACTCAAGTCACATGAGATGAATAAAGGTGTCCCGTCACGGCCCGTTCCTCTTGACCCGCCGCACGCCCGCGCCGGCTCTGGGGGCGCGCCTGGGCCTAGGCCATGGGGCGGGGGCGAGGCTCGGACCTCAGCCCGATGTGCCGCGCGGGAGGCGACAGTAGCGTCCGGAACGTGCCGAATACGAGCCCCACGACAACGCTTTCCGCCCCCGCACCCCATCCTGAGGGGGTGAGCAACGACGATTTCCGGGCCGCGATGTCCCGACTGGCCGCGGGCGTGTGCCTGATCACCGCGCACGAGCCCGCGATGGGCGGCGGCAGCCAGCGCGGCGAGGACGTCGGCATGACGGCGACCGCCTTCATGTCCGTGTCCATGGACCCGCCGCTCGTCCTGGTCAGCCTGCGCGAGGGCTCCCGGATGGACGACCTGCTGGCGGAGCAGCCGCTGTGGTCGGTGTCCGTGCTGTCCGACCGCCAGCTCCAGATCGCGAGCCGGTTCTCGATGAAGGGCCGCATCAGCGACCGCCTGCTCTTCGCGGACGTGCCCTTCGCGCGGGGCGAGATCTCCGGAGCCCCGCTCCTGTCGGAGGCGCTGGCCACCCTGGAGTGCCGTACCGAGAACCGCGTCGAGGCCGGCGACCACACCCTGGTCATCGGCCGCGTCCTGGCCGCCGCCCAGCCGTCGCCCGACGCCCCGCCGCTGACGTACTTCCGGGGGCGCTACCGCCACTTGGCGCCGTAGGGGGGCGTGGGCGGGGCTTGCGGCTGCCGCGGGGCCCGGGGGCTGGCCTGGGGGGCCCTGGGGGCTACCAGTCCCGGGCGTTGCGCCCCCGCTTCGTCTCGCCGCGGGCCTTCTTCTCGCGCAGCCGCCGCTCGTTGATCCCCCGGGGGATCTTCGTCGCCCGCCGTGCCTTCGGCGGCGGCGCCGTCGCCTCCGCCAGCAGCGAGGTCAGCCGGACCAGCGCCATCTCCCGGTTGCGGAACTGCGAGCGGTGCTCGGAGGCCCGTACCGTCACGACCCCGTCGACCAGCCGCGAGGCGAGCCGCTCCAGCGCGCGCTCCTTCCACACGTCCGGCAGCGACTTGGTCGCCGCGAGGTCGAAGAGGAGCTCCACGCGCGAGTCGGAGGTGTTCACGTGCTGGCCGCCCGGCCCCGAGGACCGCGAGAAGCGCCAGGCGAGCTCGCCCTCGGGGAGCACGACGGAACCGCGGATGACATGGGGACCAGGCATGCCCCCTATGATCCGCCCCGCGCCACTCCGCGTCACGCGCATTTCGCGGATCCGGAACCTGCGGGCCCTCTCCCGGCGTTATGGAGGGCAGCGGTAACTTGGGCAATCTCGCGGCCGAACGGCAAGCCGGTCATACGGCGGGTCGGGCCGAGCGGGACCAAGCGTGGCATCACGTGAGACTAGGAAGGGACACCAGTCACCATGGCAGTAAGCCTCTCCAAGGGCGGAAACGTCTCGCTCAGCAAGGAGGCCCCGGGCCTCGCGGCCGTCACGGTCGGCCTCGGCTGGGACGTACGCACGACGACGGGTGTCGACTTCGACCTCGACGCGTCGGCCATCGCGGTCAACCCCATGGGCAAGGTCGTCTCCGACGGCCACTTCGTCTTCTTCAACAACAAGTCCACCCCGGACCAGACCATCGTCCACACCGGTGACAACCGCACCGGCGAGGGCTCGGGCGACGACGAGTCGATCAAGGTCAACCTCGCCGGCCTCCCGGCCGACGTGGACAAGATCGTCTTCCCGGTCTCCATCTACGACGCCGAGACCCGCAGCCAGAACTTCGGCCAGGTCCGCAACGCGTACATCCGCGTCGTGAACCAGGCCGGCGGCGCCGAGATCGCCCGCTACGACCTCTCCGAGGACGCGGCGACCGAGACCGCCATGGTCTTCGGCGAGCTCTACCGCAACGGCACCGAGTGGAAGTTCCGCGCCGTGGGCCAGGGCTACGCCTCGGGCCTGACCGGCATCGCCCAGGACTTCGGCGTCAACGTCTGAGCCTCTGAAAAACGTCCGAGCCCTACGGGCCGACGGGCTACCACTTGGCCTGTCGCTTGGCCTGTCGCTTGGCCCGTCGCTTGGCTCGCGACGTCACCGCAGCTGGAGCCCCCTCCCGGCCGTCCGGGGAGGGGGCTTCGCTACCGTTCGGTAGGTGATCCTCCTCCCGCTCGCACCTGCCGAGGACGGCGCCCTACCGGGCCCGGTCCTGACCGAAATCGCCTCGCTCTACGCGACCAACCACGCGTTCTTCGAGCTCAGCGGCGATTTCCCCGACCCCGGCCGCATCACGGTCGAGCAGGTCGCGGCCTCCCTCGCCGACGAGCTCTCCCACCAGGGCGCCGAGATCCTCCTCGCCCGCTCGGCCGGCCGCCTCGTAGGCCTGGCGGCCACCCTGGCCCAACACCCCGATCCGGCCTCCGAAGACCCGGACCCGTGGATCGGCCTGCTGCTCATCGACGCCACCGCGCACCGCGAGGGCCACGGGCGCGCCGTGGCCGCTCTGGTCGAGGACCGCTTCCGGGCCGCCGGGCGCGCGGGCGTACGGATCGCCGTGCTGGACGGCAACACCCAGGGCCTCGCGTTCTGGCAGGCCCAGGGCTACGTACCCGTGCGCCACACCACCGACCGCGAGGCGGGCCGCCCGTGCACGGTCCTGCGCAAGCCGCTGCTGGGGCCGTAAAGGCGGTGCTACGGGCCTACGGGGCCTTGGGCCGCTCCGTCCCGTACAGCCAGACGTCCCAGACCTTCTTCAGGTCGTGGCCCGTCTTCTCCTGCGCGTAGGCGGTGAAGTCGGCCGTGCTCGCGTTCCCGTGCCGGTGGTCGGTGGCCCAGCCGCGCACCAGGGCGAAGAACTTCTCGTCGCCGACCTCCTGCCGGATCCGCTGGAGGACCATCGCCCCGCGCTCGTACACCGGATGGCCGGAGATCTCCTTGGCTCCGGGCGGGGAGGCCGGCGGGAAGGCGCCCCAGTCGGAGCCGGCCGCCTCGTCCACATCGGTGTCACCGTCGAGGAGGGCCTCGAACCGTTCCTGCGCGCTGGGCCCGCCGTGGTCCTCGGACCACAGCCACTCCGCGTAGGTCGCGAACCCCTCGTTGAGCCACATGTCCTTCCAGGACTTCGGGGACACCGAGTTCCCGAACCACTGGTGGGCCAGCTCGTGCAGGAGCGTCGCCTCGCCGCTCTCGCCGGTGGGCGCCCCGGAGACGACGGGCCGGGTCTGCGTCTCCAGCGCGTAGCCGAGCGTGCCCTTGGGCAGCACGATCACCCCCGTGGTGGAGAAGGGGTACGGGCCGAACTTGGCGCTGCCCCACTCCACCATCCCGGGCAGCCGCGCGAGCACGGGCGCGCTCGCCGCCGCTTCCTCGGGGGCCACCGCGTTGTAGACGGGGATCCCGGAGGCGGTCCGGCCGGTCGTCACCGCGAACTTCCCCACGGCCACGGTCGCCAGATAGCTCGCCATCGGCTCCGGGCTGTGCCAGGCGAACACCGTCCGCCCGTCGGCCCCGTCGGCGGTCTCGGTCCGGGAGCTCAACTCCCCGTTGGACACGGCCTCGTACCCCTTGGGCACGGTGACCTTGATGTCGTACGTGGCCTTGTCGCTCGGGTGGTGGTTGCCCGGGAACCAGGCCATCGACCCCACCGGCTCGCCGACGCCGACCGCGCCGTCTCCGTCCGCCGTCCGGATCCAGCCCTCCTGGGAGCCGTCGGGATCGGTGACGGGCTTGGGCACGCCGGCGTAGTCGATCTCCGTACGGAAGACCTCGCCCCTCTTCAGGTCCTTGGCGGGGCGCACGGTCAGTTCCCTGCCGGTCAGGTTGAAACGGGCCCCGGCGCCCTGCACGGTGACGTCCTCGACGTCGAGCCCGCTGAGATCGAGGTTGAAGGAGCTGAGCCCCTGCTCGGCGCGCGCCGTGATGACGGCCGTGGCGTCCAGCTTCCCGGTGCCGGGGTCGTAGTCGAGATCGAGGTCGTAGTGATCGACCTGGTAGCCGCCGTTGCCGGCCTTCGGGAAGAACGGATCGCGCAGCCCCGACGCACCCGGCCGCCCCTGCACGGTGCTGCCCGTACAGCCCGCGGTGAGGGCGAGCAGGGCGGCGACCGCGGGGGCGGCGAGACGGAAGAGGGCGCGAGAATCCACGCCCCCGACCCTACTTGCTGACCACTTACGACCTACTTGTCGAGGGAGTCGGCGCCGGCCTTGGCGAACTTCTCGTCCAGGTCGCCGCTCGGGGCGCCGGCCACGCCGATGCCCGCGACGGGGGCGCCCTTGGCCTGCACCGGGGTGCCGCCCGCGAGGAAGAGGGTGCCGGGGATGTCCTTCAGGTTCGGGGCCTGCGCGAGGCGGCCCGCGAGCACGGAGGTCGGGGCGTTCCAGGACACGGCGGTGAAGGCCTTGCGCTGCGCCGACTCGTAGGACTGCGGGCCCGCGCCGTCGCCGCGCAGGGTCACGATGGTGTTCCCGTTGCGGTCGACGACCGCAACGGTCACCTTCTGGTTCTCCTTCTCGGCGGCTTCCAGCGCGGCCTGGGCGGCGCGGGTGGCGGCGTCGATCGTGAGGTGGGTGGAGGTGGTGAAGTTCGAGTCGTTGTCCTTCTTGGCGACGGCAGCCGCCGGGGCGGGCGCGGCGGTGGCGCTGACGGCGCCGAAGGTGCCTGCGCCGAGCGCGACGGCGAGGGCGGTACCGGTGAGAACGCGGGTGCGGGTGTTCATGTGTCTGCTGCTCCTGTGAACGTCGGTCGGCGGGCGGTCCTGCCGTGTCCTGCCGTGTTCCCAGCCTCTCCCCGCCACCCCCGCCCACCCGTCCCCGTACCGGCTCCCAACGCCCACCCCACCGGTTGACCCCGAGGTCAACCGATCGGCTGATGCGGAGCGGTTCCGACGGCGGCTTTCCTGGCCCTTCCGGCGGTCCGGTGCTCGGCCCTTCCAGCCGTCCGGCGTTTGAGGACCGGGGTCCGGGGCGGAGCCCCGGGCGCGGTCAGGGCGCAGCCCTGGGAACCGTGGTTGGGGTGGTAGG
>NZ_JBHYVM010000022.1:40942-56041 GCF_042750105.1 Streptomyces sp. NPDC059443
TGTGTCCTGCTCTGGGGGGCCTCTCTGCGCTCGCGTTGTGGCGGGCTCCCGCGGGCGGCGCGGGGGGGGGGGGGGCCGCCCGGCGGCCCCCCCCCCCCCCCCCCGGGAGCGGTCAGGGCGCAGCCCTGGGAACGGTGGAAGGGTAGGTAGGGGACAAGCCCCGCGCAGCGGCCCCCACCCGCACCACACGGCAACCGGCACCATGGAACCACCGCACCACCCCAGGAGCACCCCGTGACCAGCGCGACCCCCACGGCCCCGACAGGCCCCCGCACCCCCACCCCGCCCCACCGGGACCGGTCCCGGAACCGGAACCGGAACGGGGACCGGGACACCCGCGCGCTGTCCACGGTCATGCACACCGCCTTCTTCCTCCTCCTCGCCGCCTCCGTGGCCCGCTTCCTCCTCCGCCACCCCGGCGAACCCCGCACCCCGTGGATCATCGCCCTCGGCATCACCCTGGCCCTGCTCTACGTCCTCGGCCCCGCCCTGGGCCCCGGCACCGCCGCCCCCACCCTGCGCCGGCTCCTCTGGCTCGGCCTGGTCGTCGCCGTCTGGGTGGTCCTCGTCGTCCTCGCGCCGAGCTTCGCCTGGTGTGCCGTGCCGCTCTTCTACACCGCGCTGCGCACCCTCCCGCCCCGGGCGGCCATCGTCCTCGTGGCGCTGCTCACCGCGTTCGTCGTCGCCGCCCAGCTGAAGCTCTCCCGGGCGAGCGCCGAGCCCTTCGACCCCAACCTCCTCCTCGCCCCGCCCGCCGTGGCCGCGCTGGCGACCGCCGTCTTCGTCCACATGGAGCGCCAGGCGCAGGCCCAGCGGGCCCTGATCGACGACCTGATCCGCACCCGCCGGGAGCTGGCCGCCACCGAACGCCGAGAAGGAACCCTCGCCGAACGCCAGCGCCTGTCCATGGAGATCCACGACACCCTGGCCCAGCACCTGTCCAGTCAGCAGATGCTGCTCCAGGCCGCCGACCGCACCTGGGACACGGACCCGGGCACCGCCCGCGCGCATGTCCGTACCGCCACCGAGATCACGGCCCGCGGCCTCGCCGAGGCCCGCCGCCTGGTCCACGACCTCGCGCCCCGCGAACTCGCCGACGGCACGGGCCTCGCCGAAGCCCTGCGCGCACTGGACGCGGGCCCGGACATCGAGGTCCGCTTCCACCTGGAGGGCGCCCGGGTACCGCTGCCCGACCGCGCGGAGTCGGCCTTGCTGCGCATCGCGCAGGGCGCGCTGGCGAACGTACGGGAGCACGCGGGGGCCCGTACCGCCGCCATCACCCTGAGCTTCCTGGGCGACCAGGTGGTCCTGGACATCGCGGACGACGGCCACGGCTTCGCCCAGGACAAGGCCGGGCCGGAGAACCGGGGCCACGGCCTCCCCGCGATGCGCGCCCGCGTGCGCCAGCTCGGCGGAACCCTGACCATCGAATCCACCCCGGGCGAAGGCACCGTGCTCTCGGCCTCGATCCCTCTGGAGCCCACACCATGACGACGATCCTCCTGTGCGACGACCACGTGGTGGTCCGCGCCGGCCTGCTCGCGCTCCTCGGCAGCGAACCGGACATCGAGGTCCTCGGCGAGGCCGGCAGCGGCGAGGAGGCGGTCGCGCTCGCGGCGAAGCTCCGCCCCGACGTGGTCCTGATGGACCTCCAGCTCGGCGAGGGCATCGACGGGGTCGAGGCCACGCGCCGCATCACGTCAAGCCAGAACCCGCCCCACGTCCTCGTCCTGACGACGTACGACACGGACGCGGACATCACCCGGGCCATCGGCGCGGGCGCCACGGGCTACCTCCTCAAGGCCGAGCGCCCGGAGGAGCTGTTCTCCGCGATCCACTCGGCGGCGCAGGGCCGCACCACCCTCTCCCCGCCGGTGGCCAGCCGCGTGATGGCCCACATGCGCGGCACCCGTCCCACGCTGACGGACCGTGAGCTCGACATCCTGGGCCAGCTGGCCCACGGCCTCGGCAACCGCGACATCGCCCGCGCGCTGTTCATCAGCGAAGCCACGGTCAAGACCCACCTGGGCCGCATCTACGACAAGCTCGGCGTGGACACCCGCGCAGGCGCCGTATCGGTAGCCAAGGAACAACGCCTCCTCCCCTGACCCCGGCCCCTCCGACCCCCGGCCCCGGCCCCGGGCCGATCGCCGGGCCACCGGGCCCGGGTCAGTGGTCCGGCCGCCGGCCGGTCGGCGACCGGTTGCCGGGGTGGAGGGCACGGGGTGGGGGGACCACCAGGCGAGAGGGACCACCGGGCGGGAGGGACCGCCGGGTGGGAGGGACCGCCGGGTGGGGAGAGCGTCGGGGGCGTGACACCATCGGGTACGTGCTCGACATCGGCTACTCCCTCTCCCGGCGCTTCCCCGACCCCCCGCAGACCGACTACCGCTCGGCGGACGTCCACTCGCTGCGCCACGACCTGTTCTGCGGTGACGTCTACCTCGCCGACACCGTCAAGGACCGGGAAGTATCCACAGCCTGGGGATGGGTGCCGGTACTGGACTTCGCCTGGGCGCTCTGCGACATCGTCGAGAAGCTCGACGAGGACCCGCGCGGCAGCCGCTCCGCCAACCGGCAGTACGCCGAGCTCGACTTCACCGAGTCCAGCGACCGCATGCTCTTCGAGCGCCGCTTCGGCTGGGTCGACGTCGAGGCCGACTGGATGCCGGCGGAGGAGGAACCGCTGACCTTCAGCCACCGCCTGCTGCGCCGCGAAGCCCGCGATTTCCTCCACGACCTGATCGCGGACCTCATCGACATGCACGAGGGCCTCGGCGACAACCCGGTCATCTGGACCCTCCAGTCCCGTTTCCCCCGCGTCCCGGCGTAACCGCCCGGCCCGGAACCCGGCCCGGCGCCGTCGGCTCGCGTGCCTACGCCACCACCCGCACCCCCAGCTGCGCGGCCATCGCCGGGGCCAGTTCGAAGAGCTGCGTCGGGCTGATCACCGCTCCCGCCAGCGCCTCCACCCCGCGCGCGATGTCCAGCTCCGCCACCCCCCTCAGGTCCACGTCCGCCAGCCGCGCCCCCGTGAAATCCGCCCCGCGCAGCGTGCAGTCCCTGAACTCCACCCGCTCCAGCACCGCCCCCGCGAAGTCCGGCTCCACCAGGACGCACCCCTCGAAGACCACGTCCTTGAGCCGCGCCTTGCGCAGGTTCAGGTAATCGATCTTCCCCCCGCGCACCAGGACCCGCTCCAGCACGGACCCGTGCAACTGCACACCGCCCAGCCGGGCCTCCAGCAGCTCCACGTCCCGCAGCGAAGCCCCCGACAGGTCGGTCCCGACGCCCCGGACGCCCTCCAGGACCGAGTCCAGGAACCGCGCCTTGGAGAGGCCGGTCTCGTCCAGCGCGCAGCGCCGTAGGGCACAGTCCATGAACCGGGCCCCGACCCCGTCCTGGCCCACCAGGTCCGCGTCGGCGAGCTCCAGCCCGTCGTAGTCCCCGTCCGGCTCCAGCTCACCCCCGTCCCACACGCTCAGCTCCGGCAGCCGCACCTCCGGCCGCCGCGCCGCCTTCACACCCTGCTCGTACCCGTGCCCTTTTCGCGCCATCCAGCCATCCTGAACCACCCCACTGACATCCCCCACGAACACACCCCTTGACCTCAACTCCACTTGAGGAAACAGGCTGACCGCATGACCACCACCCCAGCACCCACCCCCGTACCCGCCCCCGGCGCCCCCGGCGCCATGCGCGCCATCCGCCTCCACGCCTTCGGCCCCGCCGAGAACCTCTCCTACGAGCCCGCGCCCCTCCCCGTCCCCGCCCCCGGCCAGGTCCGCATCGCCGTGGCCGCCGCCGGGGTCCACCTCCTCGACACCATGCTCCGCAGCGGCGTCCAGGCTTCGCCCATGGCCCGCCTCCCCGAGCTCCCGACAGTCCCCGGCCGCGAGGTCGCCGGGACCGTGGACGCCCTCGGCCCCGGCACCGACCCGGCCTGGCTCGGCACCCCCGTGGTCGTCCACCTCGGGTTCGCCCCCGGCGGCTACGCCGAGTACGCCGTAGCCGACGCCGACCGGCTGCACCCCGTCCCGGCCGGCCTCGACCCCGCCACCGCCGTCGCCATGATCGGCACCGGCCGCACCACGCTCGGGATCCTCCAGTACGCCGACCTCGGCCCCGGCTCCGTCGCCCTCGTCCCCGCCGCCGCGGGCGGCATCGGCACGCTGCTCGTCCAGTACGCGAAGAACACCGGAGCCACCGTCATCGCCCTCGCCGGCGGCCCCGGCAAAACCGCCCTGGCCGCCGCCAACGGCGCCGACCTCGCCCTCGACTACACCCGCCCCGACTGGGCCGACGCCGTCCGCGCGCACCACCCCGGCGGCGCCACCGTCCTCTTCGACTCCGTGGGCGGGCCCGTCGCCCGCACCGCCCTCGACCTCCTCGCCGACGGCGCCCTCCACCTCGTCTTCGGCTGGTCCGGCGGCCCGATCCCGCTCACCGAAGCCGACCGCGCCGCCCTCGACGCCCGCGGCATCACCACCCAGAACGTCCTCGGCCCGGCCATGCTCCAACGCGCCGGCGGCGACGACCCGCTGCGCCTCCTCGAAACCCGGGCCCTGGCCGAAGCCGCCTCCGGCCGCCTGCGCCCGGCCCTCCGCCGCTACCCCCTGGCCCAGGCCGCCGAGGCCCACCACGACCTGGAAACCCGCGCCACCACCGGAAAGATCGTCCTGGAGCCCTAGGGGTGGAGCGAGGCCACGACCGCCTCCCACTGGGCGCTGGTGGTGCCGGTGGCCGCGCAGCTTCCGTCGGTGGTGACGAACCGGTAGGCCGTGGTGAGACGGTACGAGGACAGTTTGAGGACCGGGAGGGTCTGCCAGCCGTCGGCGAAGACCGGGGCGGAGCCGGTGTTGGTGCCCACCGCGCCGACCAACAGGTCGCCCGCCGAGCAGGGGAGCGGGTCGGCGGAGGTGCTGAAGGAAGTGATGTCGTGGTCGTCGCGGCCCGACGCGCGGGCCTGGCGGCCGGGCCCGGCAATCCCGCTGAACTCGTCGACGGCCACGTGGTACTTGCTGGACTCGGGGTAGGTCGCGGTGATCCGGTCGGTGGTGCCGAGGGGCCTGGCGTGGACCGCGGCCAGGATCGTGGTGCGATGCCGGCGGGCGTCGGTCACGTCGCCGACCACGGTGTACGCGTTCCCCACCGTGTCCGTGAGGTTCACCGTGCCCGGGGTGGTGCTGGTGAGCATCATGCTGACGATCAGGGTGTCCCCGGCCCGCACCGGCCGCAGTACCGGCAGGTCCACGGTGTGCGTGGTGAGGATCTGGGCGTCGGAGGCGGTACGGGCGACGAAACAAACCCGATGGGCGGACGACGGGGGACCGCAGGTGGCGTCCGCGCCGGTACGGCCGAAGGCCACCGTGCCGAACGCGACGGCGGTCGGCATCAGCACGGCCAGGGCCAGGGCGAGGGCGGGCGCGTGGTATCCGCGACGGCTCCGAGGTCTCCTCGGGAGGGGCTTCTCGGTGTGGTCGCAGCCGGGTCCGCCCGACGGCCGGACGACGGGCTCGCAGGGCCGTTCCTCCGTCAGGATCCGCTGGTGCAACTGCTGCACGCTCGCCGCCGGTTCGACCCCCAGCTCGGTGGTCAGGGTGCGGCGCAACTCGCGGTAGACGGCGAGGGCGTCCGCCTGCCGTCCGCTCCGGTGGAGCGAGGCCATGAGTTGGGCGTGGAAGCGTTCGCGCAGCGGATGCCCGCCGCAGAGCGCCCGCAACTCGGCGATGAGGTCGCCATCGCGGCCCAGCCGCGTGTCGGCGTCGATCCGCAGCTCGATCGCCTGCAGGCGCGCCTCGTTGAGAGGGGCGTGGTGCTCCAGGTGCAGCGCGGGGGAAGGGACATCCAGCAGCGGCTCGCCGCGCCACAGACCGAGGGCCTCGTGCAGCAGCCGCGAACTCTCGCTCCAGTCCCCGGAGTTCGCGGCGCTCCTGCCCCGGGCGAGCAGGTCGGCGAAGCGCCGGACGTCCGACTCGCCCTCCTCGACCGTGATCAGGTAGCCGGGTGCCTGCGTCCTGATGCGGGCCGCCAGCGCCGGTCCGAACAGCTGACGCAGGCGCATGACGTGGTTGTGCAGGGCCTCGCGCGGTTTGAGCGGCGGCCGGTCGCCCCAGAGCAGATCGATCAACTCGTCGGCGGGCAGCACCCTGTCGGCGCGCAGCAGCAGCGCGGCGAGCAATGTCCGCTGCCTGGGCGACCGTAATCGCACCTCGTTGTCCCCGTCGCGGACGAGCAGCGTTCCGAGCAGGCCGAACTCGACCACGTCCTGGCTGTCCACGCGCCGCCCCCCGGGTACCGGCCTGCGCCACCGCCCTGACGTGCACGGATGTGGGCTGTGAGCGGGATGTGAGCGAGACGGTAGCAGGCGGTTCTACGGTGGCGCGGCTGTATTGATCACTTGCCGACCGGAGGAGTCCGATGAGTTCGACACAGTTAGGCCGCCACCTGCGCAAGCGGCTGGGCACGGCGCTGACGGCGGTGCTGGTCGTCGGCGGAGCGGCCGCGGCCCTGCCGACTCCGGCCGCCGCGGCGGCGGCCGGACACGACCACGTACTGGCATGGAACGACGTTCTTCTGCAGGCGTTCCGTACGGCGACCAAGGCGGACGGGGCTCCGGGCCCCCTCACCCGCGCCGGCGCGATGATGCATGCCGCCATCTGGGACGCCGAGAACTCGGTCGCCGGCGGCGCCGCCCCGGCCTACGGGTCCTACGCGACGACGGTGAGCGCCCCCGCGGGCGCCTCGGCCGAAGCCGCGATCGACTACGCGGCGCACGACGTGCTCGTCAAGGTGTTCCCCGGCCAGGCGGCCGACTTCGACACCGCTCTGACCACGGAACTCGGCCGCATACCCGCCGGTGTCACCGCGCGGCAGATCACCGACGGGCAGGGCGTCGGTCAGGCGGTCGCGCTGGCGATGGTCAACGCGAGGGCGGCCGACCACTCGGGTGACCCCGTCGGCTACACCGAGACGCCCGACGTGCCCGGCCGCTGGCTGCACACCGAGGAGGCCGTCCCCCCGCGTACCGCGACGACGCCGGGCTGGGGTCGCGTCACACCGTTCACGACGACCTCGCTCAAGCCGTTCCAGCCGGCCCTCCCCGGCGGCTACAGCTCCTACGCGGCGCTGCTGGCCAGCCCGGAGTACGCGGCCCAGGTGGCGGACGTACAGTCGCTGGGCTCCGCCGGCTCGACGGCCCGCACCCCCGACCAGACCCAGAGCGCCCTCTTCTGGGCCAACGACCTCGGCCCCGACGCCAAGCACCCGCTCGGCACGTACAAGCCGCCGGGCCAGCTCTTCAGCCTGACCCAGATCGTGTCCAAGCAGCAGGGCCTGAGCCAGTACGCCAACGCGCGGCTCTTCGCCCTGGTCTCGCTCTCCATGGCCGACGCCGCGATCGTCGCCTGGGACTCCAAGTACGAGACCGCCATCCAGCTGTGGCGCCCGGTCAGTGCGATCACCCTCGCCGACAGGATCAGCAGCCCGGGCGTCACCCCGGACAAGACCTGGAAGCCGCTGTCGCCCGACCGGGACGGCAACAGCTTCACCCCCTCGTTCCCGTCCTACGTCTCGGGGCACTCCACCTTCGCCGGGGCCTGGGCCGGGGTGATGCGGGCCTACTTCGGTGACAACGTGCCCTTCACCGCCACCACCGAGGACCCGCACGCCGTGGGCGTGACACGGAAGTTCACCAGCTTCACCGATGCCGCCAACGAGGACGCCTACAGCCGGCTCTACCTCGGTGTGCACTACCGGTGGGACGCCTCCGCCGGTCTGTCCTCGGGCTTCGCGGTGGCGGACTCCGTCTACCGCAACCAGCTCAAGGCGACCGCTCCGATCTCCTACGCCGGGCGGGTCTCCTCATCGGCCGCCGCGGCCTCGGGGACCTCCCTGACCCTGCCGGTGACCCGGGCCGTCAGGAGCGGCGACACCCTGCTGGTCTCGGCGATGCTCACCAACACCCACTCCGGCACGGTCACCGCCACCGACACCCGCGGCAACTCCTACACCCTGGTCGGTGACAAGACCGACGGTTCCAGCGACCGGACCCTGGTGCTCGCGGCGCTCGGCGTCAACCCGCTGACCACCGCGGACAGCATCACGCTCACCTTCCCGACCACCGGCGAACACCACGCCGCAGTGGACGAGTTCACCGGAGTCACGGCGGTCGACCGCACCTCGGTAGCCACCGGAGCGGCCGGGACGCCCTTCAACTCCGGCGCCACCGCACCCACCACCTCGGCCGACGAGCTCGTGTTCGGCGTGGCGGGCGTCCAGGGCGGCGCGGCGGCGACCTGGTCGGCCGGCTTCTCGGCCCTGCCCACGCTGTCCGTCGTCGAGGACCAACTGGCCACCGCCTACCGCACGGTGTCCGCGACCGGAAGCTACGCGGCCACCGGCACGGCCACCCATCAGTGGATGGCCGCCGTGGTCACCCTCCGCTGAACCCCGGTCGGCGCTGCCGGTGCCCCATCCGCACCGGGAGCGTCGACCACCGCCGACCAGGTCGCCCTCACCCCTACTCCGATCCCAGCTCCGCCAGCGCCCCGTCCGTCAGCCGGTACACCGACCACTCGTCCTGCGGCCGCGCACCCAAGGCCTCGTAGAAGGCGATCGTCGGCTCGTTCCACTTCAGCACCGACCACTCCAGCCGCTCGTAGCCGCGCTCCACGCAGATCCGCGCCAGCTCCCGCAGCAGCGCCTTCCCGTGGCCGGCGCCGCAGACGCCCGGGCGCACGTACAGGTCCTCCAGGTAGATGCCGTGCACACCGCGCCACGTCGAGAAGCTGAGGAACCACAGCGAGAACCCGACCGCCTCGCCCTCCGGCGTCCACGCGATGTGCGCGAACGCCGCCGGGCGCTCCCCGAACAGCGCTTCCCTCAGCTGCTCCTCGGTGGCGCGCGCCTCGTCCGGCACCTTCTCGTACTCCGCGAGCTCACGGATCATGGCGTGGATGACGGGGATGTCGCTGACGACAGCGTTACGGATCATGCCCGCACCCTACGAAGCCCCGCCGACCCCGGCACCCTTCAACGCCTCCGCGAACGCCTTCGCGTCGAACATCGACCCGTCCTTCGTCCCGACCGGCTTCCCGTCCACCAGCACCAGCGGCGTGCCCTGCGCCCCCGTCGCCTCGAAGCCCTTCTCGGCCTCGCCGACCCACTCCTTGTACTTCTGCTCCCTCACGGCCTTGTCGAAGTCCGCCCCGCGCAGGCCCCGCACCTCGTCCGCGACCTTCAGCAGCAGCTCCTCGGTGAACTTCCCCTTCGGCTGGCTCGCGAAGACCGCCGCGTGGTACTCCGCGAACTTCCCGGCGTCCACCGACGCGCGCAGCGCGTTGACCGCCTTGACCGAACCGCTCCGCCCGCCCCGGTCCAGGAACGACGCCAGCAGGTACTCGATCTTCACCTGGCCGGCCGCCGCGCACTTCAGCAGCGATTCGCCGCCGGCCTCCTCGAACTTCGCGCAGTAGCCGCACTTCGGGTCCACCATCACCCGCGCGGTGCGCGGCGCGTCCGCCCTGCCCACGACGATCCTGTCCCCGTCGACCACGGCCGGCAGCTTCGCGAGCCGATCGGCGATCGGACTGGTCCGCACCTGCACCTCGGTGGCGACGGAGTTCCCTCCGCCACCGTCACCGTCACCGTCACCGTCACCGTCACCGGAGCCGCAACCGACGACCGCCCCGCCCAGCAGCGCCACCGACGCGACCGCCGCGACCACCCGTCCCGCCACCACAACCCGCACCATACGAACCGCACCTCTCGCCCAAACCACAACAAAATCCCCGCCCCACCCTAAAGACGGAACCCCTCCCCCCACATCAGTCATTCGGCCACCCCTCGCACCCCGAAACCCGACATCACGACCCTGGACACCCCTCCGGAACGGGGTGTACCAACTCCCCCATGACCATCAACGGCGGAATTTCCTTCTGGTACGCGACGGACGAAACCGCCACCGAGCACCCACCCCGCACCCCCCTCACCGGCGACGCCACGGCCGACGTCGTCATCGTCGGCGGCGGCTACACCGGCCTGTGGACCGCCTACTACCTCAAGACCGCCGCCCCCGACCTGCGCGTCACCGTCCTGGAACAGAAGTTCTGCGGCTACGGGGCCTCCGGCCGCAACGGCGGCTGGCTCTACAACGGGATCGCCGGCCGCGACCGCTACGCCGCCCTCCACGGCCACCAGGCCGCCCAGCGCCTCCAGCACGCCATGAACGACACCGTCACCGAAGTCATCGACGTGGCCGCCAAGGAGGACATCCACGCCGACATCCACCGCGGCGGAGTCCTCGAAGTCGCCCGCACCCCCGCCCAGCTGAGCCGCCTCAAGGCCTTCCACGCCGCCGAACTCGCCTTCGGCGAAACGGACCGCGAGCTCTACGACGCCACCGACGCCCGTGCCCGCATCAACGTCGCCGACGCGGTCGGCGCCAGCTGGACCCCGCACGGAGCCCGCATCCACCCCCTGAAGCTGGTCAAGGGGCTGGCGGCCGCCTGCGAACGCCTCGGCGTGGTCATCCACGAATCCACCCCGGTCACCGAGATCGCCCCGCGCCGGGCCCTCACCCCGTACGGCACGGTCCGCGCCCCGTACGTACTGCGCTGCACCGAAGGCTTCACCGCCGCCCTCAAGGGCCAGAAGCGCTCATGGCTCCCCATGAACTCCTCGATGATCGCCACCGCCCCCCTCCCCCCGGAGGTCTGGTCCCAGCTCAACTGGTCCGGCGCCGAAACCCTGGGCGACATGGCCCACGCGTACATGTACGCCCAGCGCACCGCCGACGACCGCATCGCCATCGGTGGCCGCGGAGTCCCGTACCGCTTCGGCTCCCGCACGGACAACGACGGCCGCACGCAGCCCGCCACGATCGCCTCCCTCACCCACCTCCTGGAGTCCTTCTTCCCCGTCCTCACCGGCGTGGAGATCACCCACGCCTGGTCGGGCGTCCTCGGCGTCCCCCGCGACTGGTGCGCCACGGTCACCCTGGACGCCACCACGGGCCTCGGCTGGGCCGGCGGCTACGTGGGCTCCGGTGTGGCCACGTCGAACCTCGCGGCCCGCACCCTCCGCGACCTGGTCCTGGGCGACAAGACCGACCTGACCGCCCTCCCCTGGGTCAACCACCGGGTCCGCCGCTGGGAGCCGGAGCCCTTCCGCTGGCTCGGCGTCCAGGCCCTCTACGCCGCCTACCGCGAGGCCGACCGCCGCGAATCCACCACCCACACCCCGACCACAACCCCCCTGGCCCGCCTGGCCGACCGCATCTCGGGCCGCGGCTGACCCCACCCCGCACACGCGAAAGGCCCCGGACCACGAACGGTCCGGGGCCTTCGCCCGAAGGGCCCCCTGTCGGATTCGAACCGACGACCTACGCATTACAAGTGCGTTGCTCTGGCCGGACTGAGCTAAGGAGGCACACGACCCCGCGCAGCGCACGGAATCGCCTTCACTCTACACATCGGCGAGACCCCACCGTGAAGGACTTTCCGCGCCTCTACTCGGGCTGCAGGTACCCGCAGCGCACCAGCCGCGGGGCCACCGCTGCCAGCGGGAGGCCCGGGTTGAGGGCGTCGACGATCTCCTGGGTGACCGGGCGCAGGGACCAGATGTGCTCGATCGCTTCCAGGGGGAGGTCCGCCTCGTAGTAGTCCTCGGCGAAGGCGTGGTACGCCTCGGCCGTGCCCGCCGCGAGGACCTCGAAGAGGTCGTCCACGCCGTCCGCGTAGGCGTCGCCCTCCGGGAAGTCAACCTTGCCCGCCCGCCAGGCCGTGTCCCCGGTCTCGCGCCAGAAGACGGCCGTGGCCTGGAGCAGCCCCTCCTCCACGCAGAAGGAGGGCTCGGTCAGGAAGGCGCGGAAGACCTCCGGTATGCCGTCGGCGAGTCCGGGCCAGAGGGCCTCTTCCTCGACCCCCCACGGGCTCATGGCCGATTCGTGGGCGAAGCCGAGTCCGAAGGCCCCGTCCGCCGTGAAGACGATCGCGTACTCGTCGCCCGAGCCGTTCTCCATGAACGCCGCCTCCTCGTCCTCGCCCCACGCGGGGTCGTACGAGAAGTAGCCGCCGTCCTCGTTGCCGCTGATCACCAGTTCCAGGGCCGCCATCGCCCGGCAGCGGTCGCGCAGGGTCTCGATGTCGGGCAGGGCGCGGGTGAGGTCGTAGATGGTCATGGGCGCGATCAAAGCAGCCGCCACTGACAGTCGTCCCGCCAGTCGCCCCGCCAGTCGCCCCGCCCGTCGGGGAAGTCACTCCCGTCCGGGTACTGACAGGAGGGGCGCGGCCCGGTAGCGTCGGGCGGAGTCCAGGCCACTGGACTAGACCTTCCACTCGGATCGTCCGGCACGTTCCTGCCGGTAGAAGGGATTCATCACCATGGCTTCTGTCACTTTCGACAAGGCGACCCGTCTGTACCCCGGCGGCGACAAGCCCGCCGTCGACCAGCTGGAGCTGGAGATCGCGGACGGCGAGTTCCTCGTCCTCGTCGGCCCCTCCGGCTGCGGAAAGTCCACCTCGCTGCGCATGCTCGCCGGTCTGGAGGACGTCAACGGCGGTGCGATCCGCATCGGCGACCGCGACGTCACGCACCTGCCGCCCAAGGACCGGGACATCGCGATGGTGTTCCAGAACTACGCGCTGTACCCGCACATGTCCGTCGCCGACAACATGGGCTTCGCGCTCAAGATCGCCGGTGAGGACAAGGCCACCATCCGCAAGAAGGTGGAGGACGCGGCGAAGATGCTGGACCTGACCCAGTACCTCGACCGCAAGCCGAAGGCGCTCTCCGGCGGCCAGCGCCAGCGCGTCGCGATGGGCCGTGCGATCGTCCGCAAGCCGCAGGTGTTCCTGATGGACGAGCCGCTGTCGAACCTCGACGCCAAGCTCCGCGTGTCCACGCGTACCCAGATCGCCGCGCTCCAGCGCGACCTGGGCATCACCACCGTCTACGTCACCCACGACCAGGTCGAGGCCATGACGATGGGCGACCGCGTCGCGGTCCTCAAGGACGGTCTGCTGCAGCAGGTCGACACCCCGCGCAACATGTACGACCGCCCCGCCAACCTCTTCGTCGCCGGCTTCATCGGCTCCCCGGCCATGAACCTGGTCGAGGTCCCGATCGCGGACGGCGGCGTGAAGTTCGGCGACAGCGTCGTCCCGGTGTCGCGCGAGGCGCTGTCCGCCGCCGCCGACGCGGGCGACCGTACGGTCACGGTCGGCGTGCGCCCCGAGCACTTCGACGTCGCCGAGACGGGCGGCCTGACCATCACCGTGAACGTGGTCGAGGAGCTCGGCGCCGACGGCTACGTCTACGGGTCGACCTCGCACTCCGAGGGCTCGCAGGACATCGTGGTGCGCGTGAACGGCCGCCAGGTGCCCGAGAAGGGCTCGACGCTGCACGTCGTCCCGCGCGCCGACGAGATCCACGTCTTCTCGACGTCCTCCGGGGCCCGCCTCTCCAAGTGATCCGTCCGGTCCGGCTGTTGGACCCGCTGTCGCACCCGCCGAAGGGGCGTCCCGCCAAGGGGCGCCCCTTCGGCGCGAGTTCCGGAGGTTCCGGAGGGTCCGGAGGTTCCGGAAGTTCCGGAAGTTCCGACAGATCGGGCCATTCGGCCCCACGCGTCAACCCTTAATTCGAAAACCCACGTCGAACCATCCCCCGACCGGGTGACTAAATGTCGCCATATCTTCACCGAGCGCTACTCTCGCCCTCGTGACCCACACTGCCCGCCGTATCGGCCGATCCCTCGCCCTGGTCCTGCCCGTCGTCCTGGTCCTGTCCGGGACCCTCGCGGTCACCATGGTCCCCTGGGCGGACAACACCCCCTCCCAGATCCTGACCGCGTCCGCCGAGGACGTCTCCGTCCCCGCGAAGCCCCGTCCCGCGCAGGACGTGCTGCGCGACAAGCTGGTGAGCGAGATCCAGCAGGGCGAGCAGCCCGGCGACGTACTGACCCACCTCCAGCAGGAAGTCGACCGGCGGCCTTCGCTCGCCGAGCACTGCGTGGGGATCGCGCGCGCCCTGGGCCGGGCGGCCGTCGACGCCTACGGGCCCACGAAGGCACAGTCGTTCGCGCGGCCGGTGTGCGACACCGCGTACGCGTCCGGCGTCGCCTCCATGGGCTGACCGGCCGCCCCGCACGCAGCCGCGTACAGAGCCGCACGGCACCGCAGAGCACCGCACACCGACATGAGCGATCCGGCCGACGCCGCGTTCCCCTCCGTCCCGCACGCAGCCGCGTTCCCGGCTTCCCCGACCCAGGCAGTGGTCCTGGCGGGTGGCCAGGGTTCGCGGCTGCGGCCGTACACGGACGACCGTCCGAAGCCGATGGTCGAGATCCCGGGTACCGGGCTGCCGATCATCGGGCACCAGCTGGCCTGGCTGGCCGCCGAGGGGGTGACCGACGTGGTCGTCTCCTGCGGGCATCTCGCCGAGGTGCTCCAGCAGTGGCTGGCCGAGGCCCCGTTGCCGCTGCGCGTGACCACCGTCGTGGAGGACGAGCCGCTGGGGCGGGGCGGCGGGCTCAAGTACGCCGCGCGCCACCTTCCGCACCCGGACCGGGCCTGGTTCGCGACGAACGGCGACGTGTGGACGCGCTTCTCGCTGCGCGAGATGGCGGCCTTCCACGCCGAGCGCGGCGCGACGGCCACGCTCGCGCTCGCCCGTCCCCGCATCCCCTGGGGGGTGGTGGAGATCAACGAGTACGGGCACGTCCTGGACTTCATCGAGGCGCCGCAGTCCCCGTACCCGGTCAATGCCGGGGTGTACGTCTTCGGGCCCGAATTCGCCGCGCTGCTCCCCGATTTGGGGGACCACGAGCGGACGACGTTCCCGCGCCTGGCGCGCGAGCGGCGCCTCGCGGGCTTCCCGCTGCCCCAGGGGGCCTACTGGCGGGCGATCGACACGGCGAAGGACCTGACCGAGGCCGCGAGGGAGTTGGCCGCGCAGGGCGGCGCGTAGCGGCTCGCACGGGTGTGGGGGGCGGCGGCCGGGGCGGCGCCGGGGGCCGACGCAACAGCCGCCCCGCGCGCGCGGCCGGCCCGCCGCGACCCCAACATCGAGGAGAGCGCCACAAAACGCAAACAAGAGACA
>NZ_JBHYVM010000022.1:56051-124626 GCF_042750105.1 Streptomyces sp. NPDC059443
GCGGACTCCCGTTGCGCCTGCCGCCGCAGGATGCCCTCCCCCGGTCCGGTCCGGGGGGCCGGGGCGGGCCCGGGGCCCCCCCCGCGGGCGGCCCCGCCAGCTTTCGCGTGCCGGCCCCTCCTCCGTGGTGCCGCGGTGCGGTCCGCGCTCCGGTCAGCCGAGGAGGCCGCCGACCAGGCCGGGCTTCTTCGGCGGTGCGTCCCCGGCTCCGCCGGAGGACCCGCCGCTGCCCGTCCCCGAGGAGGAGGTCGGGGGCTTCTGCGGGGTGGACTGGCGGGGGGTGCTGCGCGGGCTGCTCTGGCTGCCGCCGGCGGCCTTGCTCGCGGAAGGGGTCCCGGAGCCGGTGGCGCCGGGGGTGGCCGAACCGGTGGCCCCGCGGCCCGGCTTGGCGCTCGGCGAGGAGGCTCCGGCCGAGGGCTGCGCGGCCGGCTTCGGGGGGGTCGGCTGCGTCGGCTGTTGCTGCGGGGAGCGCGGCAGCGGCCGCCCGGGGAGGTAGTTGCTCGGGGCCTGGCCGGGCCCGGGCACGGTGACCACGGTGGTGGAGCGGACGGCCCCGCCGAGGAGCGAGCCGACGAGCAGGGTGAGTCCGCAGACCACGGTGGCCATGACGGCCCCGCGCCGCAGCACGCGCCGCCGCAGCCGCCAGACCTCGGTACGGGGGCCCAGCGTGCGCCAGGCCTCGCCCGCGAGCCGCCCGTCCAGCGAGTACACCGGGGCGCCCGCGATGATCAGGGGGCTCCAGGCGGCGAGGTAGATGATGTCGGGCGCGTCGTAGGCGGGCACGGTCTTCCAGCTGACGGTCATCAGCAGCGCGGCGGAGAGCAGTGCGCCGAAGCAGGCCGCGAACCGCTGCCAGAGGCCGAAGACGGTCAGGACGCCGACGATCACCTGGAGGAAGGCCACGCTGAGCCCGGCGCCCACGGGGTGCGCGAGCGCGAAGTCGCGCAGCGGTTCGGCCAGCGCCCAGGGGTGCAGGGTCTGGAGCCAGGTGACCATGGAGCCGCGCTCGCCGCCGTCGAAGTAGACGGGGTCGCACAGCTTGCCCATGCCGGCGTAGATGGAGATGAAGCCGAGGAAGACGCGCAGTGGGAGCAGCACGACGCCCAGGTTCATCCGGCGGCCGGGGTAGTACTGGGCTTGCGCGCGTGCGTCGCCCGGTGCCCGGCGGGTGTCCGTGCCGGGGCCGGAGGCCTCGGCGAGCGCGGCCCCGTAGGCCTCGTAGGCCTCAGGGGAGAGGTCGCGGACCGCGGGCTGGCTGCGGGTGTCGGCGTCGTCGGGGTGGGCGCCGTAGCTGCGCTGGCCGATGACGGTCGGGGTGGCGAGGGTGTCCTCGGCGAGGTCGTGGGCGAGGTCGATGCGCGGGATGACCTGGGTGGCTCCGCCGTCGTACTCGTCGTGGCCGCGCCCGTGCTCGCGCACGGCCTGGAGCAGGCCTCCCATAGCGGCGCTGGCCGCGGCGTCGCCGGGGGCGGACTTGCCGCTCCAGACGACGGGGCGGCGGCGGCCCGCGCCGGCTCCGGCGGCCGCGAGGGCCCCTCCGAGCGCGGGGGCGAGGCCGGGGATGCCCGCGGGCTTGGGACGCGCGCTCGGGCTTGGTGCGAGCCGCACGCGGAAGCTGGCGTGGTTGACGATGACCTGTGCGGGGTCGCACGGCACCTTGACCATGCTCAGCGCGGGCTGGTCGTCGAACCCTGGCGTTCTGGTGTCCACACTCATCTAACCGAGTGATGGGTGTTTAGGACACTGCCTTGACATCAGGGATGTGTCCGAGACCCGTCAAATCAAGCCACCCCGCCCGGAAGGGGCGGGGTGGCACGCTCACGGGTCACGTCCTGTGAGCCAAGTGGATCAAGCGGCTCAGACGCGGCCGCGGGTGGCGCGGCGGCGGGCGGCCTCGTAGAGGACGACGCCCGCGGCGACACCGGCGTTGAGCGACTCGGCGCCGCCCGGCATCGGGATGCGGACGAGGTAGTCGCAGTTCTCGCCGACGAGGCGGCCGAGGCCCTTGCCCTCGGAGCCGACGACGATGACGACGGGGCCGCCCAGCGCCTCCAGCTCGTGCACCTCGTGGGTGCCCTCGGCGGCGAGGCCGACGATGGTGATGCCTTCCTTCTTGTAGTCCTGGATGGCACGGGTCAGGTTGGTGACGCGCGAGACCGGGGTACGGGCCGCGGTGCCGGCCGAGGACTTCCAGGCGCCGGCGGTCATGCTGGCGGCGCGGCGCTCGGGAACGACCACGCCGTGGCCGCCGAAGGCGGAGACGGAGCGGATGATCGCGCCGAGGTTGCGCGGGTCGGTGATCCCGTCGAGGGCGACGATGAGGGGGTCCTCGCCGTTGTCGTACGCGGCGGCGGTGAGCTCGTCCGGGAGCGCGTACTCGTAGGGCGGGACCTGGAGGACCAGGCCCTGGTGGTTGAGGCCGTTGGTCAGCCGGTCGAGCTCGGGGCGCGGGGCTTCCATCAGGTTGATGTTGCCGCGCTCGGCCGCGAGCTGGAGGGCCTCGCGGACGCGCTCGTCGTTGTCGATGAACTGCTGGACGTAGAGGGTGGTGGCCGGTACGCCGTCGCGCAGGGCCTCGAAGACCGGGTTGCGGCCGACGACCATCTCGCTGGTGCCCTTGGGGCCGCCGCGGCGGGGGGCCGGGCGGCGCTTGGCGGCCTGGCGGGCCATGGCGTTGCTGATGCGGTTGGCTTTGTGCTTCTTGCGGTCCTCGGCCTTGGGCGTGGGGCCCTTGCCTTCGAGGGCCTTGCGCCGCTGGCCACCGCTGCCGACCGTCGCGCCCTTCTTGTTGGACGTGCGGCGGTTCCTGCGCTGGCTGTTCCCGGCCATGACCTCTACCTGTTTCCTTGGTGCTGCGATATGTACGTATGAAGAGTGTGCGGCCCGGATCGCCGAGCGGCACAACGTGGCTGGTCCAGAGGGCGGACTCCCGCGGATGCGTCCGCGGACGCTCCCGCGGGCCGCACCCTCGGCCGCGCCCGTGGGCTCAGCGGGGGCCGAGCGTCCAGCGCGGTCCGGTGGGGCTGTCCTCGATGACCAGGCCCGACTGCTGGAGCTGGTCGCGGATGGCGTCGGCGGTGGCCCAGTCCTTGCGCTCGCGAGCGGACTCGCGCTGCTCCAGGACCAGGCGTACGAGGGTGTCCACGGCTCCGTGGAGGTCTTCCCCGCGGTCCGTCTCGCCCGCCCAGTGGGGGTCGAGGGGGTCGAGGCCGAGGACGCCCAGCATGGCCCGTACCTCGGCCAGGCGCGCGATCGCGGCTTCCTTGTCGTCGGCGGCGAGCGCGCTGTTGCCCTGGCGCACGGTGGTGTGGATGATCGCGAGCGCCTGCGGGACGCCCATGTCGTCGTCCATGGCCTCGGCGAAGGCGGGCGGGACCTCGGCGGCCGGTTCGACCGTCTTGCCGGCCTTCTCGATGACCCGCTGGATGAAGCCCTCGATGCGTGCGAAGCCGGATTCCGCCTCGCGCAGCGACTCCACGCTGTACTCGATCATCGAGCGGTAGTGCGGGGTGCCGAGGTAGTAGCGCAGGACGATCGGGCGCCAGGCCTTGACCATCTCGGAGACCAGGACGGAGTTGCCGAGCGACTTCGACATCTTCTCGCCGGACATGGTGACCCAGGCGTTGTGCACCCAGTACTTCGCGAACTCGTCGCCGAAGGCCTTGGCCTGCACGATCTCGTTCTCGTGGTGCGGGAAGATCAGGTCGATCCCGCCGCCGTGGATGTCGAAGGCGCTGCCCAGGTACTTGTGGGCCATCGCGGAGCACTCCAGGTGCCAGCCGGGACGGCCGCGGCCCCACGGGGTCTCCCAGTCGGGCTCGCCCGGCTTGGTGGCCTTCCACATGGCGAAGTCGCGGGGGTCGCGCTTGCCGGTGATGCCCGACTCGGAGGGCTGGCGCAGGTCGTCGATGTCCTGGTTGGAGAGTTCCAGGTAGCCGGGGAAGGAGCGCACGTCGAAGTAGACGCTGCCGTCCGCCTCGTACGCGTGGCCGCGCTCGATGAGGCCGCGCATCATCTCGATCATCTCCGGCACGTGGCCGGTGGCGCGCGGCTCGTACGTGGGCGGGAGGCAGCCCAGCGCGTTGTAGCCGTCGTTGAAGGCGCGCTCGTTGTCGTAGCCGATGGACCACCAGGGGCGGCCCTGGATCTCGGCCTTCTCGATGATCTTGTCGTCGATGTCGGTGACGTTGCGGATGAAGGTGACGTCGAGGCCGCGGTAGGTGAACCAGCGGCGCATGATGTCGAAGTTCAGTCCCGAGCGGATGTGCCCGATGTGCGGGGCCGCCTGCACGGTGGCGCCACAGAGGTAGATCGAGACGCAGCCCGCGGTGAGCGGGACGAAGTCGCGGATCTGCCGGGCGCTGGTGTCGTACAGGCGAATAGTCACGGCATCCAGGGTAGTGGGCCTGTAGCAGTGCCCCGCGACCCTTTCGGCACGCGGGGCCCGCTTTGTTGTCGAAGAGCCGCGGGCGCGGCCCCCGTACGGGGTACTAGGCCCGGTTCGTCCGGTACACGAGGGCCGTGGCGATGGCCGCCAGGCCTTCGGCGCGGCCGGTGAGCCCCAGCCCGTCCGTGGTGGTTCCCGAGACGGACACGGGGGCGCCCGCGGCGGCCGCGAGCGCCTTCTGTGCCTCTTCGCGCCGCTTGCCGATCTTCGGGCGTACGCCGATCACCTGGATCGCGATGTTGCCGATCTCGAAGCCCTCGGCGCGGACGATCCGGGCGGCCTCCGCCAGGAGGGTGACCCCGGCGGCGCCGGACCACTCGGGGCGCGAGGTGCCGAAGTGCGCGCCGAGGTCGCCCACGCCGGCGGCGGAGAAGAGCGCGTCACAGGCGGCGTGCGCGGCGACGTCCCCGTCGGAGTGCCCGGCCAGCCCGTCCTCGCCCTCCCAGAGCAGGCCGGCGCACCACAGCTCGCGGCCGGTCTCGAAGGCGTGGACGTCGGTGCCGATGCCGACGAGCGGGATGAGGGGGGCTGCGGGACCAGTAGCGGGACTAGTAGACATCGGTGGCCCTCCGGCGGGCGAGTACGGCCTCGGCGAGGACCAGGTCGAGCGGGCGGGTGACCTTGAAGGCCTCTTCGTGGCCGGGAACGGCCACGACGGTGATGCCGAGCTGCTCCACCATCCCGGCGTCGTCCGTGGCCCCCTCGCCGTCCGCCGTGCCCGCCGCGAGCTTCTCGTGCGCGCGCAGCAGGGTGGCGAGGTCGAAGCCCTGCGGGGTCTGCACGGCGCGCAGCCGGGCCCGTACGGGGGTGGCGACGACCGGTTCGGGCTCGCCCGGCCTGCCGGGTTCGACCTCCTTGACGGTGTCGGCCAGCGGCAGGGCCGGTACGACGGCGGGCGCGCCGTCGCGGACCGCTTCGACCACGGAGTCGACGGTGTCCACGGGGACGAGCGGGCGGGCCGCGTCGTGGATGAGGACGGTGGTGACATCCGCCGGGAGGGCCCGCAGGCCGGCGCGTACGGACTCCTGACGGGTGTCCCCGCCGGGGACCACCAGGATCTCCGTGCGCTCGGGCAGCGCGTGCTCGTCCAGGAGACGGCGCACCTCGGCGGTGCCGTCGGGCGGGGCCACGACGACGACGAGGGAGACCGCGCGGGAGCGCGCCATGGCGCGGACCGCGTGGATGAGCATGGGAATGCCGCCCAGGGTCCGCAGCGCCTTGGGGGCGCCGGGGCCGAGACGGACCCCGCGTCCGGCGGCCGGGATCACCGCGGCGGTGCGGTGGGGGCGCGATTCGTCAGACATCAGTAGCTCCGAGCCAGGTTTGTGACTTCGGCCGACATGGGTATGGCCTGAAGGGTGCCGGGTGCGACGCCCCTCGCCCCTTCCGTGACGACCGGTCGAGGCGGCTGACCGGACCCGGCACGCCAGTACAAGTACGAGCATGGGGCCGAGCATGGGCTCGGGCGTGGGTCCGGATGCCGACACGGGTCCAGACATGCCGCAGCGCCCGGCAACAAGTCACCTTGTCATCGGGCACCGCGGCACAACTGTGTACGACCACACGTACGGGCGATCGCGTCAGGACGCGAGCACCTCGTCGAGGAGGGCCTCGGCCTTGTCCTCGTTGGTGTTCTCGGCGAGCGCGAGCTCGCTCACCAGGATCTGACGCGCCTTCGCGAGCATGCGCTTCTCACCCGCGGAAAGCCCGCGCTCACGCTCACGACGCCACAGGTCACGCACAACTTCGGCGACCTTGATGACATCGCCAGAAGCGAGCTTTTCCAGATTTGCCTTGTAGCGCCGGGACCAGTTCGTCGGCTCTTCTGCGTACGGTGCGCGGAGCACCTCGAAGACCCGGTCAAGCCCGTCCTGGCCGACTACGTCGCGAACGCCTACGAACTCCGCATTGTCCGCAGGTACGCGAACGGTCAGGTCACCCTGGGCGACCTTGAGCACCAAGTAGGTCTTGTCCACGCCTTTGATCTGGCGAGTTTCGATGGCCTCGATCAGCGCGGCCCCGTGATGGGGATAGACCACGGTGTCGCCAACCTTGAACGTCATGTGACAGGTACCCCTTCCGTGGCTATCCAGGGTAACACGAGAACCGACCGTTATGAATGGCGTTTTCGCAGGTCAGGGCACATCTCGGGGCTTGACAACACCGACAGGAACGTGCTGCGAGAGGCTTCCGGAAGGGGGTATTCGCAGGTCGGAGGCTCTGTGCGGACCGGGCGAAACGGCTACGTTACACCTGCCCGAGGGCCCCGTCAGTGTGATGTACGTCCTGTTTTGCCGGTTTCCGGGGCGGGAAACCGAACTACTCCGTTCGACTGGCGGCCACCCGTACGGGCCCGTTCCGGCCCAATCCGCAATTTGATCACCAAGCGGTGTTCGAGGGAATCCCGAAATTGATCAACGGATCGCCGGCGGCCCTTATCCGAATGGAAGATCGCCGGGCCGATCCGCTGGATGATCCACCAGGTGATCCACCAGGCGATCGCCCACTGATCGTCCGCCGGCGGCGCGCCCGCGGCGGCACCCGGACAGGGCCGCCCCCTCACTGCGGAGGGTCGGGTGCGGGGGCGGGGCGGCGGCTCGGTAACCTAAGCCCGCTGACACACCCTTAGAGCGGCTTTACTTCGGCTGCTCCGAGCGCCCACCCTTCCGCTTCGTACGTCCAAGGAGATGCCTCCGCCGTGAGCCGCAGCCTTCGACGCGGCGCCCTCGCCGCCACCGCCGTCGTGTTCTCGATCGCCTCGCTGGCCGCGTGCGGTGCGGGCCACGACGCGCAGACTCTCCAGGTCAAGCCGGACAATGCCGCCATCACCAAGGGCGACATCAAGATCCAGAACGCCCTGGTGGTCACCCAGGACAAGAAGGACAAGAAAGACAAGAAGGGCCCGGCCGCCGTCTCGGCGACCCTCTTCAACACCGGCACCAAGGACCAGACCCTCGACGCCATCACCCTCCAGGGCTCCAAGGGCACGGTCGTGCTGACGCCCGCGAGCGGCGCGTCCAAGGTCGTCGTCCCGGCCGGCGGCTCCGTCGTCCTGGGCGGCAAGGGCAATGCCTCGGCCTCCATCGCGAACGGCCGCGAGGCCGTCGAGGACGGCAACGTGCAGAAGGTCGTCTTCCAGCTGAGCACCGCGGGTGACGTGGCGCTCCAGGCCTTCGTCGTCCCGGCCACCGGCATGTACGCGCGCTTCGGCCCGACCGAGGCCCCGGCGGCCGCGGGCGCCACCCCGTCCGGCAGCCCTTCGGGCAGCGCCTCGGGCTCGCCCTCGACCACCCCGTCGGGCAGCGCCTCCGGCTCCCCCGCGGGCAGCCCGTCCGGCTCCCCGTCCTCCAGCGCCGGTCACTGAGGCGCGAAGCACCGTAGGCAACGGGAACGGCCCCCCTCCGCATCGCGCGGAGGGGGGCCGTTCCCGTTCTGCTCGCTCTTTACGGCTCGAATTTGTAGCCGAGGCCGCGGACCGTGACCAGGTAGCGCGGCGCGCCCGGGTCCGGCTCGATCTTGGCGCGCAGGCGCTTCACGTGGACGTCGAGGGTCTTGGTGTCACCGACGTAGTCGGCGCCCCAGACCCGGTCGATGAGCTGCATGCGGGTCAGTACGCGGCCCGCGTTGCGCAGCAGCATCTCCAGCAGGTCGAACTCCTTCAGCGGGAGGTCGACCTTCGCGCCGGCGACGGTGACCACGTGGCGGTCGACGTCCATCCGTACGGGTCCGGCCTCCAGCGCGGCCGGAGTGACCTCTTCCGGCTCGCCGCGGCGGCGCAGGACCGCGCGGATGCGGGCGACCAGCTCCCGCGAGGAGAAGGGCTTCGTGACGTAGTCGTCGGCTCCTATCTCCAGCCCGACGACCTTGTCGATCTCGCTGTCCTTGGCGGTCACCATGATGACGGGGACGTTGGAGCGGCCGCGCAGCTGCCGGCAGACCTCCGTGCCGGGCAGGCCGGGGAGCATCAGGTCGAGGAGGACGAGGTCGGCGCCGTTGCGCTCGAACTCGTCGAGCCCGTCGGGCCCGGTCGCGGCGATGGCGACCTCGAAGCCCTCCTTGCGGAGCATGTAGGACAGGGCGTCGCTGAAGGATTCCTCATCCTCGACGACGAGCACTCGGGTCACGGAAGGACCTCCGGGGCAGGAATGGCTGGTGCGGTTTGAGGTTCGAGCTGGGGGCGGGCGGGTGCGGGTGCCGTCGCCGGGGCCGGCGCGGCCGCTTCGGGGAGTCGCAGGGTGAACGTGGAACCCTGGCCCTCCGAGCTCCATACCGACACCTCCCCGCCGTGCGAAGCCGCTACGTGCTTCACGATCGCGAGGCCCAGACCGGTTCCTCCCGTGGCACGGGAGCGGGCTGGGTCCACGCGGTAGAAGCGTTCGAAGATGCGCTCGCGGTCCTTTTCCGGGATGCCGATGCCCTGGTCGGTCACGGCTATCTCGATCAAGTCTCCACCCGGCGCGGTGACCCGGCGCGCGGCGATGCCGACGCGGGTCCGGGCGGGGCTGTAGTTGACCGCGTTCTCGACCAGGTTTCCGAGGGCGGCCGCGAGCTGCCCCCGGTTTCCCCATACCCGCAGGTCGGCGGTGCCGCCGGCGGCCATGGTGATCTGCTTAGCCGACGCCGTGTGGCGGCAGCGGTCTATGGCCTCGGCCACGAGCGTGTCCACCCGTACGGGCTCGGCGTCCTCCAGGGGGTCGTCGTTCTGTACCCGGGAGAGGTCGATGAGCTCCTGTACGAGGTTGATCAGGCGGGTGGCCTCGATCTGCATGCGGCCGGCGAAGCGGTGGACCGCTTCGGGGTCGTCGGAGGCGTCCATGACGGCCTCGGAGAGCAGCGAGATCGCGCCCACCGGGGTCTTGAGCTCGTGCGAGACGTTGGCGACGAAGTCGCGGCGCACGGCCTCGATGCGGCGGGCCTCGGTGAGGTCCTCGACCAGGAGGAGCACCAGGCGGGAGCCGAGCGGGGCGACGCGCGCCGAGACGGCGAGGGCTTCGCCGCGGCCGGTGCCGCGCCGGGGCAGGTCCAGTTCGACCTGGCGTATCTCCCCGTCGCGCCGGGTGTCGCGGGCCATGTGGAGCATGGGTTCCACGGCCAGCTTGCCGCCGCGGACCAGGCCGAGGGCATATGCCGCCGAGCTGGCCTTGACCACCGCGTCGCCCTCGTCGAGGACGACGGCGGAGGAGCGGAGTACGGAAAGCACGGTGTCCACACCGGGTGGGAGCACCGCATTGATGTCGGGGCGCATGGAGCTCCGGGTGGGGCGGGCTTGGTCGCGCTCGCTCCAGCGGAACGCCAGCATCGCGATGACGCCGGTACAAAGACCGGCAATCGCTGCAGCTGCGGCGACCGCCGCGTTCACGTCCATGACTCCAGGTTAAGCAGGCGGGAGGACACTTCCACAGCCGTTCGGGTGGCAGCTCGAACAGTCGTCGCCCAGAGTTCACCCTGACGACGGGGTTGATTCACTTGTGATGCCGGAGTCGGTCGCGTTGGAGGGTGAACGTGTAAACGTGGGGCAAGAGGCCGCCCCGGCCCGCCCCCGGGCAGTACCGCAGTAGCAGTAGGTCGAGAGAGGGACACGAGACATGCGTGACGCGTACCACGAGGAACTGGACTCGATCGGAGAAGGCCTGGTCGAGATGGCCCGGCTGGTCGGTTCCGCCATCGGGCGGGCCACGACCTCCATGCTCGACGCCGACCTGAAGCTCGCCGAGAGCGTCATCGCCGCGGACCAGAAGGTCGACGACCTCCAGCACGACCTGGAGGCCCGTGCCATCGCGCTGCTCGCGCGCCAGCAGCCGGTCGCCACCGACCTGCGCATCGTCGTCACCTCGCTGCGCATGAGCGCCGACCTGGAGCGCTCCGGCGACCTGGCCCAGCACGTGGCCAAGCTCGCCCGCCTGCGGTTCCCGGACACCGCGGTCCCCCGCGACCTGCACGCCACCATCCTGGAGATGGGGCAGCTGGCGCAGCGCCTGATGGCGAAGGCCGCCGAGGTCATCATCACGAAGGACGTCGACCTGGCGCTCCAGCTGGAGCAGGACGACGACGAGATGGACCAGCTGCACCGCACGCTGTTCCAGCACCTGATGGACGACCGCTGGAAGCACGGCATCGAGACGGCGGTCGACGTGACGCTGCTGGGCCGCTACTACGAGCGCTTCGCGGACCACGCGGTGTCGGTCGCCAAGCGCGTCGTCTACCTGGTGACGGGCGAGCACGCGGACGAGCTCCAGCCGCCGACGCAGGTCGAAGGCGTCTGAGCCGCGACGGGGGCCGGATCGACCCGGATCTACTCGGATCAACTCGTCTCAACAACGAGCCCCCAATGCGCCGTTGACGCACGGGTTCGGCTGGGCATGAATGAGGTCGAAGGCACAACGCCTACGAGGAGGATCCATGCCCGATTCCCCCGTCCCCATCACGCCGGAGCAAGAAGCGCGACCCCCGGAGGGACTCCGTCTCCCGCTGCTCGCGGCCTGCGGTTGCGGCTCGGGCTGCGGCTGCGGCTGCCAGTCCGGCGCCCCCTGCCAGTGCGGCGGCTGACCGCCTCCGCCCGGCTCGACGCACCCGATGGGCCCCGCCCGACACACCGTCGGCCGGGGCCCTTCGCGGTGCGCCGGGCGTACCGCTTCAGAGCCGGCGCTTCGCGGCGGTGACGAGGGCGCGGATGCCCTCGCGGGTGGAGGTGCGGCGGATCTCGAACTCCTCCCGGCTCTCCGTCTTGTGCACGACCCCGATCTCGGAGAACAGCTCCTGCGCCCGCGTGCTCAGCGCCTCGTCGCCGGTGAGCATCTGGAGCCGGAACAGGGCCTCTTGGGCCTGGGAGCGCAGGTCGTAGGAGCGCGCCCGGACCGCGGCCGGGTCCTCGTACTGCCCGTACGGCTCCTGGTAGGTGCAGAACCACAGGTGGACGAGGGTCCGCCGGAAGTTCACGAGCGCCCCCGCGTACGAGGTGTAGGCGTCGAGCCGTTCCTGGCGCAGCTTCTCCGACCGGGTGAACTCGTGCCCCCGGTCGGCCACCCGCTGCTGGAACGCGAAGGTGACCGCCGACCCGAGCAGGGTCCCCAGAACCGCTATCGCACTGGCGATGATTGCTTCCACCGCGCCACCCGACCACGTCACACGGCGGCCCACAAGACCGTGTGACGGATCGACGCGCGGGCCGGACGGGGGCATCGACGGAGCCGAACGGGGTACGCCGGGGCGGGAGCGGTGACCGGGGGCGGCGGCCGCGCGTTCTCCGGCCATGAAGATCACTCGACTCTGCGCGTCCGGCGCCCTCGTCGGCGCATTCCTTCTGATCGGTGGAGCGCCCGCTCAGGCGGCCGACAACCCGCTGCTCTCGCTCCTCGACAACCTCAGCGTCAAAGACGTCTCGCTCTCGAAGATCCTCAACCCGAACGTGATCCTGAGCCAAGGGGGCACGACCACGCTCCACGACGCGGCCGAGCCGCTGCTGGCGAAGCCCGCCGCCGCTCCCGCGGCCCCGGCCGCCGCGCCGGCCGCCGCCCCGGTTGCCGCGCCGGCCGCTCCCCCGCGCACGATCGTGGTGCAGGCCGCCCCCGTCATGCCGGGTGCCACGCAGGGCGCCGTGGCACGGACCGCCCCGTAACGAACTCCGCGCCCCGACACGTGCCCCTGGCAAGCATCGAGCCCCCTACCCGCTGAGAAAAGCGCGGGCAGGGGGCTCGATCGGCTTGGAGACTACTTCTTGCCCTGATTCTTGACGGCCTCGATGGCGGCCGCCGCGGCGTCCGGGTCGAGGTAGGTGCCGCCCGGGTTGAGGGGCTTGAAGTTCGCGTCCAGCTCGTAGGAGAGCGGGATGCCGGTCGGGATGTTCAGGCCCGCGATGTCCGCGTCGGAGACGCCGTCGAGGTGCTTGACCAGCGCGCGCAGGGAGTTGCCGTGCGCGGCGACCAGGACGGTGTGGCCGTCCAGCAGGTCCGGGACGATCGAGTCGTACCAGTACGGGAGCATGCGGACGACGACGTCCTTGAGGCACTCGGTGCGCGGACGCAGCTCCGGCGGGATCGAGGCGTAGCGCGGGTCCTCGGACTGCGAGAACTCCGTACCGTCTTCGAGCGCCGGCGGCGGGGTGTCGTACGAGCGGCGCCACAGCATGAACTGCTCCTCGCCGAACTCGGCGAGGGTCTGGGCCTTGTCCTTGCCCTGGAGGGCGCCGTAGTGGCGCTCGTTCAGGCGCCAGGAGCGGTGGACCGGGATCCAGTGGCGGTCGGCTGCCTCCAGCGCCATCTGCGCGGTGCGGATCGCGCGCTTCTGGAGCGAGGTGTGCACGACGTCGGGGAGCAGGCCGGCGTCCTTGAGCAGCTCACCGCCGCGGACCGCCTCCTTCTCGCCCTTCTCGTTCAGATTGACGTCCACCCAGCCGGTGAACAGGTTCTTCGCGTTCCATTCGCTCTCGCCGTGGCGGAGGAGGATCAGCTTGTACGGTGCGTCGGCCATGCGTACGAGCCTAATGGACGCACCCGGGCGCCCGCGCGCGGTGTGGACGGCGTGTGGACGACCCGCGCGGGGGTCCCGGAGGGGTCCCGATTGACGGCGGCCGTCAATCCAGTGGCCCTGGAGTGCACCCTTCCGTAGGGTGCGAACGAGTAGAGGGACACTTACACCGCCGGGGGGATTCCTTATGTCCGTTGCCAGTCTGAGACGGGCCGCTCGCGAGAGCGTGTCCGGTCTGCCGCGCGAGTTCTGGTGGCTGTGGACGAGCACGCTGGTCAACCGGCTCGGGGCCTTCGTCGCCACATTCATGACGTTGTACCTGACCCTGGAGCGGGGCTATTCGGCCTCGTTCGTGGGACTTGTGGTGGCGCTCCACGGCCTCGGCGGTGTGGTGTCCTCGCTCGTCGCGGGCGTGCTGACGGACCGGCTGGGCCGACGGCCCACGCTGATGGCGGCGCAGGCGTCGACCGCGTTCTCGGTGGCCCTGCTCGGGTTCATGGAACACCCGGCGGCGATCGCGGCGGTGGCACTGCTCGTCGGCATGACCTCGAACGCCTCGCGCCCGGCGGTGCAGGCGATGATGGCCGACATCGTCCGTCCCGAGGACCGGGTACGGGCCTTCGCGCTGAACTACTGGGCCATCAACCTCGGGTTCGCCGTCAGTGCGATGGTGGCGGGCTTCATCGCCGAGTACAGCTACCTGGCCGGGTTCCTCGGCGAGGCCGCCATGACGCTGGTGTGCGCGGTGCTCGTGTACGTCAAGCTGCCCGAGTCGCGGCCGGTGAAGACCGCGGCGGAGAAGGCCGCCGCCGAGCCGGAGGTCGGGCTCGGCACGGTGCTGCGCGACGGGCGGTTCATGGGTGTGGTCGGGCTGTCGTTCCTGATCTCGCTGATCTTCATGCAGGGGTCCTTCGGGCTGCCGCTGGCGATGGGCGCGGCCGGTTTCTCCACCGCCGACTACGGCCTGGTCATCGGCGTCAACGGGGTGCTGATCGTGCTGCTCCAGATCCCGGTCACCCGTTTCATCGAGCACCGCGATCCGCAGAAGCTGCTGGTGGTCTCGGCGCTGCTGGCCGGGTACGGGTTCGGGCTGACGGCCTTCGGCGGTTCGGTGTGGAGCCTGGCGCTGACCGTCTGCGTGTGGACGCTGGCCGAGATCGTCAACTCGCCGACCCAGATGGGCCTGGTCGCGCGGCTCTCCCCGCTGCACGGGCGCGGCCGCTACCAGGGCATGTACACGATGTCCTGGGCGGTGGCCTCCCTGGTCGCCCCGCTGATGGCGGGCTTCGCGATCCAGCACTTCGGCGCGGCCTGGCTGTGGGGCTCGACGGCGGTCCTGGGCACCATCGCCGCGGCGGGCTACTGGCTGCTGATGCGGGGGCTGCCCGCGGGTGGACCCGGTGAGACGGGGGCTGTCAGCGAACCCGCCGGCACATCCAGCCCCGCCGACACATCCAGCCCCGCCGGCGTTTGAGGCGCGGGGGTCCGGGGGCGGCGCCCGCGGCTACGGCGCCGCACGGCCGGAGCCCCGCGCCCCCGCCCCTCGGCGGCAGCGCCTAAGCCGACGGCTGCGTCAGGTTCTTGAAGGCGTCCAGGTTGCGGGTGGACTCACCGCGCGAGACCCGCCACTCGTACTCCCGCCGGATCGCACTGGCGAAGCCCAGCTCCAGCAGCGTGTTGAACGCCCCGTCCGCCGCCTCCAGGACCGTGCCGAGCAGCCGGTCCAGATCGTCCGGGGTGATCACGGACAGGGGGAGGCGGGCCGTCAGGTAGACGTCGCCGAGCGCGTCGACCGCGTAGGACAGGCCGTACAGCTTGAGGTTGCGCTCCAGCAGCCAGCGGTGGACGCCCGCCTCGTTCTCGTCCGGGTGGCGGATCACGAAGGCGTTCACCGACAGGGAGTGCTTGCCGACCTTGAGCGAGCAGGTGGTGCTCAGCTTGCGGGTGCCGGGGAGCTGGACCACGTAGGAGCCCGGCGAGGGGCTCTCCCAGCTCAGTTCCGCGCCGGTCAGGACCGCCTCGATGATCACTGCGGGGTCGGTGTCAGCGTCAGCCATGGTGGGAGCGTACGCGACGGCGGTGATCGTGCATCGCCGCGGTGTAGACGTCCGCCGTGCCGCTCGCCGCGGTGTCCCAGCCGAAGAACTGCGCGTGCCGCGCCGCCGCCGCGCCCATCCGGTCGGTGAGGCCGGGCTCGTCCACGAAGCGCCGTAGCTGGCGGGCGTAGTCCACCGGATCGTGCCCGGGTACGAGGATGCCCGTCACCCCGTCGTTGACGGCGACCGGCAGCCCGCCGACCGCGGCCGCCAGCACCGGGGTGCCGGTGGCCTGGGCCTCTATGGCGACGAGCCCGAAGGACTCGCTGTAGGAGGGCATGACCAGCACGGACGCCGCCCGGAACCAGTCCGCGAGCGCGTCCTGCGCCACCGGCGGGTGGAAGTGCACGAGGTCGGCGATGCCGAGCTTGGCGGCGAGCTTCTGGAGCCCCTCCGGCTTCGCGAGCCCGCTGCCGCTGGGCCCGCCGACGACGGGCACGAAGAGCCGGGTGCGCAGCTCCGGCTCCCGGTCCACCAGCTCGGCGACCGCCCGCAGCAGGATGTCGGGGGCCTTGAGCGGCTGGATGCGGCCGGCGAAGAGCGGGATGACGGCGCCTTGCGGCAGCCCGAGGCGGGCGCGGGCGGCGGCGCGGCCGTCGGCGACGGTGAAGCGGTCCAGGTTCACGCCGGGGTGGACGACCGCGACCTTGCCCGCATCGGCCTCGTAGTACCGGACGAGCTCGTCCGCCTCCTCCGCGGTGTTCGCGATGAGGCGGTCGGCGGCGGCCACGATCTGCGTCTCGCCGATGACGCGGGCGGCGGGCTCGGGGGTGTCGCCCTCGGCGAGCGCCGCGTTCTTGACCTTGGCCATGGTGTGCATGGCGTGCACGAGCGGAACGCCCCAGCGCTCGGCGGCGAGCCAGCCGACGTGGCCGGAGAGCCAGTAGTGGGAGTGGACGAGGTCGTAGTAGCCGGGGCGGTGGCCCGCCCACGCCTGCATCACGCCGTGGGTGAAGGCGCACAGCTGGGCCGGCAGCTCCTCCTTGGCGAGGCCCTCGTACGGGCCCGCGTCCACGTGCCGTACGAGGACTCCGGGCGCGAGCTCTACCACGGGCGGCAGGCCGCCGGTGGTGGCCCGGGTGAAGATCTCGACCTCGATGTTGATCGCGGCGAGGCGCTTGGCGAGCTCGACGATGTACACGTTCATCCCGCCGGCGTCGCCCGTGCCGGGCTGGTGCAGCGGCGAGGTGTGCACGCTGAGCATGGCGACGCGGCGCGGCTTGCGGTGTCCGCCCACGGCGGCGGGCAGGCGCATGCGCGGCGGATCGTGGCGGGTCGCGGAGCGGCCCGCGGCCGCGGCGAGCCGGCCGCCGATGCTGCCGCCGATGCGGGACACGTACTGGCTCAAGGGAGCAGTTCCTCTCGCTCGGACGGCATGGCGCTGGGAGCGCGGTCGGCGCTCTTCTAGGAGTGCAACCCGGATGGCCGCGTCCCGCATTCCGGGGACGGCGGATTTCCTGGCCCGTTTCCCCGATATTTATCGGGCGGGAGCCCTCCGCTTACTCTCTGCACATGGCCTCCCGCTCCACCCCCTCCTCTTCCCCTCCCCCGCGCCGCCCCGTCGGCACGGTGACGCGCGGGACGACGAACCCCAACCGCCTGCGCCGCATGGACCGCTGGATCGCGGCCACGCACGGGGCGGTACTGCGGCGCGCGGACGCGCCCGTGGCGGTGGACCTCGGCTACGGGGCCGCGCCCTGGACCGCGGTGGAACTGCTGGCGCGGCTGCGGGAGGCGGCTCCGCGGGTGCGGGTGGTCGGCATCGAGATCGAACCGGCGCGGGTCGCTGGTGCGAAACCGTACGAGCGGGACGGGCTGAGCTTCCGGCACGGCGGCTTCGAGGTGCCGCTGGAGGGCGGTATCCGGCCGACCCTGATCCGCGCGGCGAACGTACTGCGCCAGTACGACGAGCAGCAGGTCGCGGAGGTCTGGGAGCGGCTGTGTTCCAGGCTCGCCCCCGACGGGCTGCTGGTCGAGGGGACCTGCGACGAGATCGGGCGGCGGCACGTGTGGGTCGCACTGGGACCCGAGGGGGCGCGCACGGTGACGTTCGCGACCCGGCTCGGCTCCCTGGAGCGCCCCTCGGACCTGGCGGAACGGCTGCCGAAGTCGCTGATCCACCGGAACGTTCCGGGCGAGCCGGTGCACGCGTTCCTGCGCGACTTCGACCGGGCGTGGGCGGCGGCCGCGCCCTACGCCTCGTACGGGGCGCGGCAGCGCTGGATCCGGACGGCGCGGGCGCTGTCCGCGGACTGGCCGCTCGCGGACGGCCCGGTTCGGTGGCGTCAGGGGGAACTGACGGTGCGGTGGGATGCGTTGAGGCCAGTGGGATGAATGCGGGTGGGGGCGTCACCGGTATCCGGCGGGTGACGTGGACGGATCGGGTGGATATCCACAAGGGTGTTGGAATTCACCGACTCATGGCACCATCCCGAGGGCAGTGACAAGTTACTGACGATTAGTCATTCCGGTGTCTGGGGGGACCATGAGGAAGCAGCGGCGAGGTTCGATCGCCCTCACTCTGCTGTGCGCGATGGCGCTGCTGACGGCGCCCGGCCTCACGGTCTCCGCCGCGTTCGCGGCGCCGGAGCCGCAGGCGGGCAAGTCCCTGGAGCAGGTCCGCAAGGAGATAGAGGACCTCTACCGCGCGGCCGGCTCCGCCACGGACGCCTACAACCTCGCGGAGAGCGAGACCCGGACCCAGTCCGCGAAGATCGTCGAGATCGCGAAGCTGGTCGTCGCCGGCAACGAGCGCATCGACGCCCTGAAGAGCCGCGCGGGCGCGGCCGCCCGCGCCCAGTACCGCTCGGGCGGGCTGCCGCCGAGCGCGCAACTGGCCCTGAGCAACAACCCGGTGCAGTTCCTGGACGGGGCGGACCGGCTGCGCCAGGGCGAGAAGGCGACCTCGGACCTGCTCTCCGAACTGAACCGGACCCAGACCGACTTGCGGCAGTACGCGAAGGACGCGAGCGCGCACTGGGAGACCCTGGAGGCCAACCGGGTCAAGCAGGAGGCCTCCAAGAAGGAGATCGAAGAGAAGATCAAGGCCGCGGAGGAGCTGGAGAGCAAGCTGGAGGCCGAGCAGAAGGCCAAGCTGATCCAGCTGGAGATGGAAGCCCAGTACAAGGCGCAGACGGCCTGGCTGTCCTCGGGCGCGCTGAAGGACGCCACGAATACGGCGACCTCCGAGGCCGGCAGGAAGGCCGTGGCGTTCGCGACCGCGCAGATCGGCAAGCCGTACGTGTGGGGCGCGGTGGGCCCGGAGTCCTACGACTGCTCCGGCCTGACCTCGAAGGCCTGGCTGGCGGCGGGCAAAGCGATCCCGCGCACCTCGCAGGAGCAGCTGCGACTGCCGAAGGTGGCGATCAAGGACATGCGCCCGGGTGACCTGATCATCTACTTCGACGACGCGACCCACGTCGGCATGTACATCGGCGACGGCGCGATCATCCACGCCCCCCGCCCCGGCCGCAACGTCACCGTGGCGGGCGCGGGCTCCATGCCGATCAAGGCCGTGGTCCGCCCAGACGCGTAGCCCTTCCAGCCCGTCCGGCGCTTGAGGACCGGGTCCGGGCGGAGCCCGGGGAACGGTGGAAGGGCGGGTAGGGGACCCAGCCCCGCGCAGCGGCCCACCACCCGCACCCATGGTCCGGGCACACGCACCACGCACCCGGCGGGCCACGCGCGCCCGGCGGCAGCAAGCGGCAGGCGCCCGCCCCGGGCCACGTCTCGCTGGGCGGGACACCCACCGCCCCCGCCGTGACGTTCGTCATTCGGCCACGCGGACTTTCCCCCGCGATAACCGCATATGACGGAGCCACGCACCGGGCCCGCCATTCCGCTCGCACCGCCCCGCCCGCTAGGGTCGCCCGAACGAGCGCACCCCAAGGGTCGGGAAGGAACCGGAGACGATGCCCGCACCCGTACCCACGCCCGCACCCGTACCGCGGCAGAGGGACACCCCGCCCCCGTCCGCCGAAGGCGGCGGCCCCGGCCCCGGCAGCCTCTACGGCCAGGCCTCCCTCACCCTGCTGGTGATCGAGGACGACCCGGCCGGCGGCCTCACCGTCCCCGAGATCCTCGACGTCGACGGCCACCGCATCCGGCTGCGCAGCGCCCGCAACCTCACCGAGGCCACCCGCCTGCTCACCCCCGACGTGAACTGCGTCCTCCTCGACCTGGCCCTCCCCCACAGCGCCACCGCCACAGGCTCCGGCCCCGGCACCGCCACCACCGCGCCCGTCGACCCCCTCGCCGCCCTCCGCCAGGTGCTCCGCATCGCGCCCCGGCACGCCGTCCTGGTCCTCACATCCGAGGCGGACGCGGAGCGCGCCGCGGAGGCCGTACGCGTAGGGGCCCAGGACTTCCTCTTCCGCGACGAGCTCGACGGCCGGCTCCTCAGCCGCGCCATCCGCTACGCGGTGGAGCGCAAACGGGCCGACATCGCCCAGTACAAGCTCGCAGAATCGAAACTGCGGGCCCAGGAGAACGCCCGTCTGGAGCGCGGCCTGCTCCCGCACCCGCTCCTGGATGGCTCCGACCTCCGCTTCGCCGCCCGCTACCGCCCCGGCCGCAGCCGCGCACTGCTCGGTGGGGACTTCTACGACACCGTCCGCACCCCCGACGGCACCGTCCACGCGATGATCGGCGACGTCTGCGGCCACGGCCCGGACGAGGCCGCCCTCGGCGTGGAGCTGCGCATCGCCTGGCGCGCGCTGACCCTGGCCGGGCTGTCCGGTGACGACCTGCTGGCCACCCTCCAGGAGGTCCTCGAAGTCGAGCGGCCCAACGAGGAGATCTTCGCGACGCTGTGCACGGTGGACATCGCCCCGGACGGCCGCCGCGCGGGCCTGTGCCTGGCGGGCCATCCGGCGCCGCTGATATCCGGGCCGGGCCGCCCCGCGCGACTGCTCCCGTACGAGGACAGCGGCCCGGCACTCGGTCTGCTGCCCCGGGCCCGCTGGCCCCGCCGCCAGGTGGAGCTAGGCGGGTCGTGGAACCTGATGCTCTACACCGACGGGCTGATCGAGGGCCGGATCGGCGCCGGCAAGGAACGCCTCGGGCAGGACGGCATGGTCGAGATGATCAACCGCCACCTGGACTCCGGGCTCAGCGGCGAGGGCCTGCTGGAGGCCTCGGTCACCGAGGCCCGCCGCCTCAACGGCGGGGAACTGACGGACGACGTGGCCGTCGTCCTGCTCTCGCGCACCGAAGCCTGAGACGGATCCGGCTACCGGCCGCCGTTGTACGGCCCGTACGGCCCGTCGCTGCTGCTGCCGCCCTTGCGCCGCCCGCCGCCGCCGCCCGAAACCTGCTTGAGGGCGGGGCGCACGTCGACGAAGAACACGATGGTGGCGACGAGCCCGGCGATCTCCAGGAAGAGCATCCCGCCGAGCACCTGCGACCAGACGAGGTAGTCCACGAGGACGGTGAGGCCGAGCAGGACCGACCAGAAGGTCTTGGTCTTCTTGTCGGCCGCGCGGTACGCGTCCTCGCGCGCGATCAGCGCGAGCACGAAGGCCACGAGGGCGAGCCCGAGCATGGCGAGCCCGAGCAGCGGAAGCACTCCGGTATCGAACCCGTTCATCAACATCGCCTGACCGCCTTCTCGTGCCTCGTTCGCCGGATGCCGCCTGTCTCCACGCTACCGGCAGAGCCCTCTTCGCAAACACCAACGGACCGGACACCCCTCGGGTGCCCGGCCCGTCACACTGTTCTGGTTCTCAGCTCTCGTCCGCCGAAGCGGCGGCGGCCTTCTTGGCCGGGGCCTTGCGCGCGGCGGCCTTCTTCGCCACGGGCTTCTCCTCGGCCGCCACCTCGGTCTCCGCCTCCGGCTCCGGCTCCACGACGACCGCGATGTCGACGATCTCCTCGGAGACCTCGCCGCGCCAGGCGCGTACGGCCTGCTCGCCGTGGACGGCGACCTTGTCGTAGGCCTCCTTGGCCTTGACCGCGTACTCGGCGGCCACGCCGACACCGCGCAGCGCCAGGTCCTGGGCGGTCTCCCCGAGCTTCTTCGGGTCGATCGAACCGAGCACCTCGGCGACCTTGGCGGTAACCGCCTCCTGGGCCTCCTTGGCCTTCTCCTGGACGATCTTCGGGTCGGTGTTGCGCACGGCCTCGATGCGCCCGGGGGCCTCGGCGCGCAGCTGCTCGATGAGACCGGGCACCTTCTTGGCCTGCTGCACGGCGAGGTCGGCGGTGCCGGCGGCGAAGTAGAGCGGGGTCGGGTCGGTGAGGGTCTTCTTCAGGTCATCGGCGATGGCCATGTGCTGGTCCTCCCGGATCACAGTCTCAGTTCGTGTGGTGCGTCTCTGTACCGGCATCGGCGTCGGCATCGGCGTCCGCGGCGGCAGTAGCCTCCGCCTCGGCGGCGTTCTCCTTGCGGAAGGACTCGTAGACCTGGAGCAGTACGTTCTTCTGCTGCTCGCTGATCGACGGGTCGGCGAGGATCGCGGCCCTCGTCTCCACCTCGTCCCGGTCCCGCTCGTCCAGGATCCCGGCCTGCACGTACAGCGTCTCCGCGGAGATCCGCAGCGCCTTGGCGAGCTGCTGCAGGATGTCCGCGCTCGGCTTGCGCAGCCCGCGCTCGATCTGACTGAGGTACGGATTCGACACCCCCGCCGCATCGGCCAGCTGCCGCAGCGAGAGCTGCGCCTGCCGCCGCTGCTCGCGGAGGTATTCGCCGAGGTTTCCGACGTTGAGCGATGCCATGCCCCGATCCTGCCGCACCTTGCTAACTATTGCAAGCAGCTGCTTGCAATAACTCCCACCCATGGGCCTCGCGGCTCACTGCGCGAACGTGTCGGGAACCCGCGCACAGGGGGCGTAGACGCTGCGCCACCATCACGAGCCCTGTGACGGCATACAGGACGGCTGGACTGTCGGAGCGAACCCCCCTGGGCCACCTGGACGGGCGGACGCGTGTCGGTCGGCCGTGGCGGCGCGGCGGCGGACACAGTGGCGCCCGTCCGGGTGCTGCCCGGGCGTCCTCCGCCCTCGCGCCGTCCTGAAGGAGCGCCATGCGACGCAGGCGTCTTGTCAGCTCCCTGGTGGCCGCCGCGGCGGCCTTCGCCTGCCTGGCCGCCGGTTCCGCGACCGCGCAGCCGCGTACCGGCCCCGCCCCTGGCGGCCCGACCTCCGTGCGGCTCTGCCCTGACAGGAGCGAACCCGGCAAGGCGTTCTGCATGGCGATGATCCGGACCGATCTGCCGGCGATGCCCTCCCTCGCACCGGGCCAGCAGCCGGAGGGCCTGTCGCCGCTGGACATCCACACCGCGTACGAGCTGCCCTGGTTCGGCGGGTTCGGCCGCAGGGTCGCCATCGTCGTCGCCAACGACTACCCCACCGCCGAAGAGGACCTGGCGGTCTACCGCCGCCAGTTCCACCTGCCTCCCTGCACCACCGCCAACGGCTGCTTCCAGAAGATCTACTCCACCGGCACCAAGCCCGGGACCGTCGACCCCGTCTGGGCCCTTGAGGCCGCGATCGACATGCAGGCCGTCAGCGCCACCTGCCCGGGCTGCTCGATCAGCCTCGTCGAGGCTCCCACGGCGTTCATCGTCAGCTCCCTCATGCCGGCCGTCGACGTGGCGAGCAACCTGCCGGGCGTGACGGCCGTGAACGGCAGCTGGGCGATCGCCGAGCAAGCGGCCGAGGGAAGCCTCGACTCCCACTTCCGCCCGGGCCTCGTCTACACGTTCGCCTCGGGCGACGTCGGAGGCATTCCGGTCTATCCGTCCGTCTCCCCGAACGTCACCTCGGTGGGCGGCACCAAACTGACCCGTGCGTTCAACCTGCGCGGCTGGACGGAGAGCGCCTGGAGCGACGCCGGCGGCGGCTGCTCCCTGTACGAGCCCCTGCCGGCCTTCCAGCAGGGGGTCGCCCCCTGCCTCACCCGCTCCACGCCCGACATCTCCGCGGTCGCGGACCCGGACACCGGCTTCGCCGTGTACGACTCGACCCCCGGCAACCCGATCGTCGGCTGGCAGGTCGCCGGTGGCACCAGCGTCTCCTCCCCGCTGGTCGCGGGCATGTACGCCCTCGCCGGGCGGCCCGGCCCGGCCGACCGCCCCAACACCTACCCCTACGCGCACCCCCGCAGCTTCCACGACATCGTCACCGGCTTCGCCGGCCCCTACTCCGCGATTCCGGGATACGACCTCGTCACCGGCATCGGCACCCCCCGCGGCCTGCGCGGCCTGCGGCGGTAACCCGGCTACGGCGGTAGCCCGCTACGCCGTCGCGATGACCACCGTCGCGTGGTACTCCTCCGAGGTCACCGCCCGTACCGCCAGGCCCTGCGCCGACAGTGCCGACGCCGTGACCGGTGACTGACGGGCGCTCGTCTCGATCAGGAGGCGGCCGCCCGGGGCGAGCCAGGGCAGGGCGCCCGCCGCCACCCGGCGGTGGATGTCCAGGCCGTCCGTGCCGCCGTCGAGGGAGACGGGCGGTTCGTGCTCGCGGGCCTCCGCCGGGAGCAGGCCGATCTCGGAGGTCGGCACGTACGGGGCGTTGACCACCAGGACATCCACCCGGCCCCGCAGGGAGGCGGGAAGCGCGGAGTACAGATCGCCCTCCCAGACCTGCCCGCCGTACGGGGCCACGTTGCGGCGGGCGTACGCCAGCGCGGCCGGGTCGATGTCCGCCGCGTGCAGCTCGGCGCCCGGCACCTGCGCGGCCACCGCCGCGCCCAGCGCGCCGACCCCGCAGCACAGGTCCACGACCACCGCGCCGGGGCGGGCCAGCGCCACCGCCTCCAGGGCCAGGAACTCGCTGCGCCTGCGCGGCACGAAGGCGCCCTCGCCGACCTCCATGCGCAGACCGCAGAACTCCGCCCAGCCGACGACGTGTTCCAGCGGCTCCCCCGCCACCCGCCGGGCCACCAGCCCGGCCAGGTGCCCCTCGTCCTCGGCGGCCGCCGTCAGCAGCTCCGCCTCCTCCTCCGCGAAGACGCAGCCGGCCGCGCGCAGGAGTTCCACCAGTGTCGCCATTTCGTCCCAAGTCTCGTAATCCGCCGGCCCGTCCGCCAGCCCGTCCGCCAGCCTGTCCGCCGGCTCAGAAGATGTCCGGGCACCAAGGACGGCGCGGCGTGCGGAACACCGCGTCCGCGAGCGCCACCGCCCCGCCGGACCCCCCGAGCTCGGTGATCTCGCCGAGCGCCGCCAGCCGCACCGCCGACTCCTCGCCGAGGTACAGCGACCCGAGCGTGCTCACGTCCAGGCGCAGGTCGGCCGGCCCGTCCGTCCGTACGCAGTCCCCCGCGCCCGCGTCCAGCCGGTAGCGGCCGTCCGCCAGCCCCGCCCGGTCGGTGACCTCCAGGACGAGGATGCCCGCCGTGGCGTACGTCCGCGCGCGCAGGGCCCGTACGACGTCCAGCAGCCGCACCCACAGCCAGTCCGCGGCCGTCACCAGCCGGGCCGCGCGCGCGTCGGGCAGCAGCCGGGCGACGAGGTCGTCGGGGGCGCGCATGCCGGTGCGGACCTTGAGCACCCAGTCGATGGAGCACAGGAACTGCCACAGGGCCCGCTCCGCGTCCGGGGTGACGGCGAGGAAGTCCTTGACCTGCAAGGTGTTCAGCGGGAGCTTCGCGTCCGTCCAGTTGTCGTCCGTGGAGTACGTGACCAGTCCGGCCACCTCGCCCTCCGCCGTCCGGTACACCGCGTGGAACTTCTCCTTGTACGGGCTGTGCGACCACTCCTCGGCCCCCGTGGTCCGCCGCCACCAGCGCGCGTCCCGGCGGATCACGCCGGTCGTGGCCGCCCGCAGCCGCTCGTGCAGCGCCGGGCCCACCTCCCGCACCTCGCCCACGTCCACCAGGTCGATCCGCCCGCCCGCGAGCTGCGCCGGCCGGTGCGCGTCCAGTCCGGTGCGCGGTACGTCGATCTCCCATTCCGAGACGGAGGCGGCGGGCCCGTACCCGTACCGCCCGTAGATCGGGTACTCGGCGGCGATCAGCATCGCCAGGACGTCGCCGCGCTCCTTGGCGGCGGCCAGCTCGACGCCCATCATCCGGGTCAGCAGCCCCTGACGGCGGTGCGTGGGCAGCACGGTCACGTTCGAGACGGCGCTCACCGGGAGCAACGCCCCGCCCGGCACGGTCAGTTCCTGGGAGAAGGACCGGAAGGTGGCCACGCACCGGCCCGTCGCGGGGTCGAACCCGCCCAGCACCCGGTGCGGCTCCTCGTACGAGAAGCACTCGGCGACATCGTTGGCGGTGGGGCGACCGGGGCGCAGGAACCCGGAGTTCACCGCCCCGAGCCAGTCGGAGATTTCGGATTCGGTGATCGTCCGGACGTCAGCACTCATAACAGGCCACGCTAATCGCCGGATCCGGCCCCGTCGCCCGGATTTCCGCCCGCTCAGGCCAGCAGGTCGTCCACCTGCGCCTCGCCGTCCCGGTAGCGCCGGGTGATCTCCGTGCTGCAGTCGTCCACCGTGCGCTGGAGCTGCTGCCGGCGCCGCGAGACCTGCTGCTCGTAGCGCACCAGCCGGGCCAGGCCCTCGTGGAGTTCCTCGTCGGTGCGGGCGCCGAGGTCCGACAGCTCCACGTTGGACAGCATCTCGGCGGCCAGCAGCCGGTACTCCTCCCCGTGCGGGGTGCCCAGCGTGACGTGCCGGGCGGAGGCGCTGCGGCTGGACGGGGCGTCCGCGAGGATCTCCGACAGCCGGTCCACCACCGGCGCCTCGGGATCCGTACGCCGGGCGAGCTCGGCGCGCAGGATGTCGATGCGGCCCTGGAGCAGGCGCCGCACGTAGCTCAGGTCCGCCTCGTCGCGCTGCGCGTCGCGGCGCAGAGCGCGCAGCTCCGGCAGCCCCAGCGCGGTGGCCGCCGTCGCCGCGCCCTCGCCGGGGGCACCGTCAGTGCCCGTGCGCTGCGCGGGCGGTCGCAGCCCCGGCCCTTCTGCGGCTGCGACGGGTGTTGCGGGTGTCGCAGCGGGTGCAGGTGCGGAGGTACCAGAGATGTTCATACGTTCGTGTCCGTCCCCTCGACCGGTGCTGGGGGCACCGCCTGCGTGCATCGTGCCACTCTCCGTGGTCCCGACGCAGTCCCACTCCACCCGATCGGCCCCGGACGGGCCAACGGTTGATTCGTTCTGCCTCTAGTTGGCCATCGGATACCTCATACGGGTGAACGGTGGGCTGCCAGGGCACGCCGGGCCTCGCCGAGACGTCAGTCTCAGTTGAGAACGCCAGTACGGCTGTAGATGATGGAGAGGCGGTGACCGGATGGCACGCGGTGGGAACAAGCAGAAGCGGATGGGCGTACTGCGCGCACTGCGGGCTCCATTCACTGTGTCTGCGCCCATGGGTGCACGAATCCGGGACCGGCTGCACCTGTCCACTACCGATAACGAGGTCTTGCGCGTGGTCGGTCGGCATCTGGGCGAGCGCGCCCGTGCTGATCTGGCTGAGCGGGTGCGGATCGGGGTGGTTCCGGTGAGGAACAACCGGCGGGCGGATCGAAAGCGCGCGCTGACGCACGTGTCGTCGTCCCGGTGGGCGGGTGCCATCACACGAGCCAGCGAGGACCAGTACCAACTCTCCCTGCGGTGTCTATTCGATGAGCGGGCCTCCCTGCGCAGGACCATCGCGAAGATCAGAAAACGTTTGGCCGTGCCGTGCGGTCGCCGGGTGGGTGGTGTCCAGGGGTATCCGGGCCGGGCTGAGCGTGCGCAGAAGCAGTGCCGGTTACAGGCCCTGACCGAGCGCCTGGCGGAGGTGGAGCGGCGGATCGAGGCCGGGCATCCGGCGATCGTGGTCGGCGGCCGCCGGCTCGCAAAGGTGCGGCACAACCTCGCCGACGCCGGGCTGAGCGAGATCGAGTGGCGGGAGCGCTGGGACGCTCAGCGCTTGTTCCTGACTGCTGATGGGGAGTCCGGTGCGCCGTACGGGAACTACACGATCAGCGTGGAACCGGTCAACGGAACGGTGACGATCGTCCTGCCCGAACCTCTCAGGCACCTCGCCAACGCCCCACGCGGTCGGTACCGGCTCGCCTGCACCGTCAGCTTCAACCACCGCCAGGAGCAATGGCTGGACCGGATCGCAGCAAACCGTTCGGTGCGCTACGACATCGTGTGCGACCCCGAACGCGGGCGGTGGTACCTCGATGCCTCCTGGTCCACTCCGACAACGCCGCTCCCGACTCCTGCGGAGCTGGCCGCCACCGACGTCCGGCTCCTGGCCGTGGACCTCAACGCCGACCACCTCGCCGCCTGCGTCGTCGACGTCCACGGCAACCCGGTCGGCCAACCCATCACCGTCCCAACCGACCTGACCGGCACCGCATCCCGGCGCGACGGGCGCCTGCGGCAGGCGATCAGCGAACTCATCCGCCTCGCGCACCAGCACGGCTGTGCCGGTCTGGCGATCGAGAACCTCGGCTTCACCGACGCCCGCGCCACCGGCCGCGAGACGATGGGACGAGGCAAGCGCGGCAAGACGTTCCGCCGCACCGTCGCCAACCTCCCCACGGCGAAGTTCCGTGACCGGCTGGCCGGCATGGCCCACCACGCCGGCCTCGTCGTCGTCGCGGTCGACCCCGCCTACACCAGCCGCTGGGGTACCCAGCACTGGAAGGCACCACTCCAGCAGCAATCGAAGACCACGACCGTCACCGGCCACCACGCGGCCTCGGTGGCGATCGGCAGACGCGCCCTCGGACACGGGACACGGCGTCGGCCAGGTGTGACCGCACACGACCAGAGGATCGTCGCGCGGAGAGCTACCGGCCAGACCGTCACCGTACCCAGGGCACGCGGGACCGCGAGCCCGCCAAGGACCACAGGCACACCCCACCAAGGTGACAAGACCTGCCGGGACCGAAGCGACCAGCCCGCGCTGCTCCCCGTCTCCCAAGACCGTTCGGGGAGACAACCGGCCAGTCCGGCGCACAGCGATTCGGCCAATACCGGCCGGCATCGCTAGGGACGGTGCACGCCTGGTACACAGGTGGTATGCGAGCAGTGGTGCAGAGGGTGGACGGCGCGAGCGTCGTGGTGGCCGGCGAGACCGTCGGGGAGATCGTCGGGGAGGGGCTGTGCGTCCTGGTGGGGGTGACCCACGACGACACCCCGGAGAAGGCGGCGCTGCTGGCGCGCAAGCTGTGGTCGGTGCGGATCCTGGAGGCCGAGAAGTCCTGTAGCGACGTGAACGCGCCGCTGCTGGTGATCTCCCAGTTCACCCTCTACGGAGACGCCCGCAAGGGCCGCCGCCCCACCTGGAACGCGGCCGCGCCCGGCCCGGTCGCCGAGCCGCTCGTGGACGAGGTCGTGGCGCAACTGCGGGCGTTGGGCGCGACGGTGGAGACGGGCCGGTTCGGTGCGGACATGCGCGTCTCGCTGACCAACCACGGCCCGTTCACCATCGTCATCGACATCTAGGCCGCCATCCAGGCCGCCGGGCCTACGGGGCTACGACGACCTCCTGCGCGGCGGCCGTCTTGCCGACCAGCAGCGGCGCGTCCACCGGGACGTTCCGCTTGACCAGCGCGAGCGCGATCGGCCCGAGCTCGTGGTGGCGGACCGCGGTGGTCACGAAGCCCAGCTGGCGACCCTCCTCGCCGTCCGCGGCCAGCCGTACGGGCGTTCCGTGCGCCGGGAGCAGCACCTCGGAGCCGTCCAGGTGCAGGAAGACCAGGCGGCGCGGCGGCTTCCCCAGGTTGTGGACGCGGGCCACCGTCTCCTGGCCGCGGTAGCAGCCCTTCTGGAGGTGCACGGCGGTGCCGATCCAGCCCAGCTCGTGCGGGATGGTGCGGTGGTCGGTCTCCAGGCCGAGCCGCGGCCGGTGCGCCTCGACGCGCAGGGCCTCGTAGGCGAGCAGTCCGACGGCCGGACCGTGGGCGGCGGCGAAGGCCTCCAGCTCGGCGCGGGGCAGGAAGACGTCACGGCCGTACGCGGTCTCCCGTACGGCCACCTCCTTCGGCACCTCGGCGATGGCTCCGGCCGGCAGGTGCACGACGGCGAACTCGGGCGTGCCGTCGGCGACTTCGACGCGGTAGAAGAACTTCATCGACTCCAGGTAGGCGATGAGCTCCTCCTGGGTCCCGGGCTCGACGTGCATCCACGTCGTCGCGCCGTCGTCCACGAGGTAGAGCGCGTGCTCGATGTGGCCGTTCGCGGAGAGGATCAGCGCCTCGGTGGCCTGGCCCGGCGGAAGCTCGGTGACGTGCTGAGTGATCAGCAGGTGCAGCCAGCTGAGCCGGTCCGGGCCGGTGACGGTGACGACCCCGCGGTGGGAGAGGTCGACGAAGCCGCGGCCGTCGGCGAGGGTGCGCTGTTCGCCGTACAGCTCTCCGTAGTGGGCGGCGACGCCCTCGTCGCGGCCTTCGGCCGGTACGGCGCCGGGGAGATGGAGCAAGGGGCTGCTGGTCATGCCACCAGCCTACGACCCCGCGACCGGGGCTCCCAGGCCGTCTCCTCCGCCGTGGCTACGCCGCCGTGTCGTGGTGCTTGGCGGCGCACTTCTTGCAGAGGCCGAAGATCGCGAAGTGCTTCATGTCGGTCTCGAAGCCGAAGGTGTCGCGGAGTTTGGCCGTGAACTCGGCCGCGATGTCCACGTCCGCCTCGATGACGCCGGTGCACTCGCGGCAGACCAGGTGGATGTGGTGGTGCCGGTCGGCGAGGTGGTACGTGGGGGCCCCGTGTCCCAGGTGGGCGTGCGAGACCAGCTTCAGCTCCTCCAGGAGCTCCAGCGTGCGGTAGACCGTGGAGATGTTGACCCCGGAGGCCGTCTTGCGCACCTCGGCGAGGATCTCGTCCGGGGTGGCGTGCTCCAGGGCGTCGACGGCTTCGAGCACCAGCTGGCGCTGCGGGGTCAGCCGGTATCCGCGCTGGCGCAGGTCGCTCTTCCAGTCACCGCCACCGACTCCGGCTCCGGCACCGACTCCGGCTCCGGTGATGCCCTCGGCTCCGGCGATCGCGTCCGCGCCTGCCGCGCCGACTGCGCCGGCCGTGCTGTCGCTGCTGTCGGTGGTCGCCACCCGGCCAGTGTAGGCCCAGGGCATGGTCACCCCAACTGTCCGCGCGTCCGGATCGGATGATAGGCATGGCGTCGCGATCTTCGGGAGCGCAGCCGTGCCTCCGCCTTGTCCTGCCCGGTAAGGAACCCCGTGCCCCTTCCCCGTCAGCGTCTCCTCGCCGTCATGCCCGTCCTCGCCGCGGGGACCCTGCTGCTGAGCGGCTGTGGCAAGCCCGCCGGTGAACCCCGTACCCCCGCCGCGGCGGCCGGACAGGCATCGGGCGCGGCATCGGCCGCCGCCTCCGCCCCGGGGACGGCTCCGGTCTCCGCCTCCCCGTCCGGGTCCTCCTCGGCCTCCCCCTCGGCCTCCTCCTCGGCCTCCCCCTCCGCGTCCGCGTCCGCGTCGGGCACCGCCTCCGCACCCGGGCCCGGCGGCTCGAAGGCCCCGGGCGGGAACGCCCCGGCGGGCGCCCCGGCCGGCTCTTCCTCGGGCGGGGTCTTCACCGGCCTGGCCTTCGACACCTGCACCGCGCCGCCCACCTCCACGATGAACGCGTGGCGCGGCACCTCCCCGTACGGGGCCGTCGCCGTCTACGTCGGCGGCAAGAACCGCGGCTGCGCGCAGCCGCAGCTCACCGCCTCCTGGGTGAGCACGGTCAGCGCCTCCGGCTGGAAGCTGATCCCGCTCTACGTCGGCGCGCAGCCGCCGTGCCAGACCGGCTCCAGCCCGGAGAAGATCACCGCCGCCACCGCGCAGTCCCTGGGCGCGGCCGACGGCGCGGACGCGGCCGCCAAGGCCGGCGCGCTGGGCATGCGGGCGGGCAGCACCCTGTACCTGGACATGGAGGCGTACAACACGGCCGACACCGCCTGCGCGGACGCGGTGCTCACCTACACCAAGGCCTTCGACCGGGCGGTGAAGGCGAAGGCCTACCGCCCCGGCTTCTACGGGTTCGCCTCCTCCAGCGCCGCCGGCATCGCCAGGGCGGCCGAGCGCGGCGAGGCCGATCTGCCCGAGGCCCTCTGGTACGCCAAGTACGACGGCGCCGCCGACACCACCGGGAGCTGGCCGTACTCCGCCGGCCTCTTCACCGGCCACCGGCGCGGCCACCAGTACCAGGTCAACCAGCGCGAGACCTACGGCGGCGCCACCCTGACCGTCGACCGCAACGCCTGGGACGGCCCGGTCGCGGCCACCGGCTGAAGGCTGACGGCTGACGACTGACGGCTGACGGCTGACGGCTGACCGGTCATACGCGGGAGCCCCCGGCGGCGAAGGCTGCCGGGGGCTCACGCACGTTCGGGGGCGCGGTCTAGCGGAAGAAGGCGATGCCGTCGTCCGGCATGTCCGGGAGGTTGCGCGCCATCTCGGCGACCTCTTCCGGGGTGACGACCTTCTTCAGCTGGGCCGACTTGTACGGGCGCAGCTCGACGTCCGGGGTGGCCTTCTCGCCGACCCACATCAGGTCGCCCTTGACGTAGCCGTAGAGCCGCTTGCCGCCGCTGTGCGGACGGGAGGTCGCGGTACGCGCCACCGCGTCGGTGACCAGGTCGATCTGCGGCTTCTGGTCGGCGAGGTCGCCGTACCAGATCTCCACGACGCCCTGGTCGCGGACCATGACGACCTCGACCTTGCGCTGGCCGTCGATGCGCCAGTAGCCGGACTCGGACTCCAGCGGCCGCACCTTGTTGCCCTCGGCGTCGAGGACCCAGCTGTGCGAGTGGTACTCCAGGAAGTCCCGGCCGTCGTGGCTGAAGACGACTTCCTGGCCGAAGTTGCACTTCTCCTCACCGGGGAAGTCGAAGACGCCTGCGCCTTCCCAGTTGCCGAGGAGGAAGGCGAGGGGGACGAGGCTCGGGTTCAGGTCGGACGGGATCTGGATCATGAATGGCTGCTCAGGCGATCTGTGGGAGGGGTTCCGGTATCCGGGGCGGGCGGCGGCCGATCAGGAGATCAGCGCTGGCCCTGGTACAGCTTCTTCACGGCGAGCCCGGAGAAGGCGAGAACGCCGACGCAGACCAGGACCAGCAGGGAAGTGAAGACTGCCTCAAGCACGGGGTGCTCCTCGGAGTGTGTGGGCGGCATTACGGGGCCGGTCCCCAAGCCTACTGGCCTGGGGACCGGCGCACTCTGTGAGGTAGCCCGTACGACGGGCCCGCGCGCTAGCGGAGCAGCTGGTGCTGGAGGATCACCGTCTGGTGGAACGGAACGGTCGCCACCTCGCCCTTGCGGGTCTGGAGGACGACGCCCACGACGTCACCGGAGCGGATGCAGCCGACCTTGGCCTGCTCGTCGCCGACCGGGGCCGGCTCCGCGTAGAGCGAGACGCCGCCGAGGGGAGGTGCGGCCTGGTCGCCCTGTGCCTTGCCCTTGGCCTTGGTCCAGTCCGCGTCCACGATGGTGTGGGTGCCCTTCAGGTGCATGCCCACGTTGCACTCCTTGAAGGTGTCCGCGAAACCGGAGGAGTGGTACCGCAGCAGGTAGACGCGTGTGCGGGTGCCGTCCGGGGTGATCCAGCCGCGGCCGACGATCTGCCGCAGCCCCTCGTTGGCGAACTGGTCCTTCATCTCCCGGTGAGCGGAGGGGTCGTACTCCGCCAGGAAGGTGTCCGTGCTCACCACCTCGTCCTTCTCCAGCTTCAGCGTGGAGTCGGGGGTGGAGCCGGTGGGCGGCGGCAGGAGCAGCTGGGTGAGGCCGGCGTAGTGGATGCCGTCCTTGTTGTCCTTGGCGAACGGCAGCGCGGCACCCGGCGGCAGCGTCGGCTTGGCCAGCGCCGGGTAGACCCAGCGGCCGTCGGCCTTCGTGGACAGGCCCGGGATGTCGGTGCGTGCGGGCTGGGTGACCCCGTACGCGACTCCCGTGCCGACGGCGCCGAAGACGAGTACGGCGGCGGTCCAGCGCAGCGCGGCGAACAGCTTGCGGCGGTCCTTGGGCGCGGCCGGGACCTCCGGGGCCGCGAAGGGATTCACCGCGAGCGGCGTCGCCTGCGCGGGCATGGCGGCCTGCGCGGGCACCGCGTCCTCGGGGGGCGCCGGCACGGTTCCGGTGGTGTTCTGCTCGGTCACGCGGACTCCCCGGGGGACTTCAGGTGGCTCATCTGGTTCTTGAAGAACGCGACGGCGTCGGAGGTGGAGAAGGGCTTGGGACCGTAGGCGCGGAAGGTGACGGCCACATCGCCCTGGACGGCCGTGCAGTCGATCGAGTCGATCTTTTCCTTGTCCTTCTCGCCGATCGCCAGCAGCGAGCACTTGGCATCCGGGAACCCGTCCACCTTCGGTGCCTCGCGCTTGTCGCCGGCGATATCGAGGAGCTTCTTGGTGAGCTCGGAGAACTTGCCCACGGCCTTCGGATCGGCCTGCATGATGTGGACTTCGGCGATCCAGTCGCCCCGGCCCTTGACGTAGCTGCGCCCTGCCAGACCCCTGAGCTTCAGCTCGGCGAGCGTCTCGTCGCGCTGCTTGCGCTCCGTGGTGGACAGCCCGTCGCGGGACTCCTTGAAGCCCTCCATCGCCGCTTCTCCGGAGACGAAGAAGTTGTTGCCGTTCGCCCCCAGGTCGGGACCGAGGGCGAAGCCGGACGGGACCGGCAGCAGCTTGCCGGAGAGCTCGTTCGGCGGTACGGAGTCGGGCTCGGCGGGCTGCTTCAGCCGATCGCCGAGGGGCGCCCAGTAAGCCGTGGGCGCCTCCCGGTCGGCGTCCGCGATCGCGGAGGACGCCCAGACTCCACCGCCCAGCAGCACCGCGACGGCCACACCACCGGCCACCAGGGCGGCCGCCTTGCGGTTGACCCTGCGCGTGGGCTTCGCCACGGGAGCCACGGGCTCCACGGCCTCGGCCGGGACCGGAGCCGGGGTCACGTCGTTCTGCGGCTCGGTCACAGTCGCTCCAGCTGTCGCTTGGCCAGGTCCATGACGTCGCCTTCGGCGATCTTGCCCCGGTTGTTCATGTAGTGGATGTCGAGCACCAGGTCGCCGCGGCGGGCGATGGCCCGGGCGGTCCGCAACGGGAGATAGCCCGGCTTCTCATCGGCCTCCGAGTACACCCAGACGTGTCCGAGCTGCGAGGGAAACCCTTCGATGGGCACGCCCGGGTTGCCCGCGTAATCCTTGGTGGACATGTAGTTGGACTGGCCGGCCTGGTAGTCGTCCGCGCCGCTGCGATCGTTGAACTGCAGCACCGTCACCTCGACGAAGGTGGTGTCGTCCTCCGACCAGCTCACCGAAGCGATCCGGCGGGTCTTGGTGGCGGCCAGGTTGCGCAGCATGTGGTCCGGCTTCTCGAAGTCCAGCGCGAGGAGGTCGAGGGTGCCGTAGCCCGAGCCGCCCTTCTTCGCGCCGCTCGGTGCCTCGATCAGCACCTTCGCGAGGTCGTCGTCCGTCTTGTGCCAGCGGTTGGCGTTGATCGTCTTGTTCGTGGTGGCGTCGTCGGGCGCGAGCGCCTTCGGGGACGTCAGGTCCGCCTGCGCCAGCGGTGCCAGCGGTGTCGGTGCGCGGTGGTACTGGATCGCGTAACCGGTGACCGTGCCCGCCAGGACGCCGAGGACGGCCGCGCCCGCGATCAGCAGGACCGTACGGCGTCCACGGCGGCGGGGACCTGGCTGAGCGGCGTCGGAAGCGGCGTCGGGAGTGCCCTGTTCCGGGGCGCTCTCCTCCTCTTTCCGCTGCTCAGGGATGGTCTGTTCGTGTTCCAAAAGAAGTCCCCCCACAGGACTGGAGGCGCGATCGGTTCACCGCGCACACAGATGACACCCTGCTGTGGAGAGATGTTGTACGCACGCTTATTACATTTTTATCTCGGCGGGTTTCAGTCCTCGTGCCGCCGCTTTCCGTCCAGTTCGTCCCACCACTCGTCGGACTTCGGGTCGCCCGACGGGTCGTCCCACCAGCGGTCGTCCGGACCCCGCCGGTTCGCGACCATCGCCGCGACGGGCGGGATGACCATGGCGACCACGCACAGCGCCACGGCGGCCTCGACCGAGAACAGGCGCACGAAGGACCAGGCGGAGACGAAGAGGAACAGGCATCCGCCCATGAGCAGGAAGTAGGCGCGGCGCCGCCGGGCGTACATGCCTTCAGGGTAGAGCCGGAGACGGCTGCTGCGAAGGGTCCGGAGCAGCACGAAGGGCCGCACCCCGATCCGATGGCGTCCAACCCCCGGGGGTGCGGCCCTTCGGCCGGTCATACCGTCACACAGGTGCGGTGGTCAGACCGCGATCGCCACGTCCGTCACGCCGCCGGTCTCGACGACGACCACGGCGCGGTCCGCCTGGGCGCCGGGCACGAGCGCGCGCAGCGTCCAGGAGCCCTCGGCCGCGTAGAAACGGAACTGGCCGGTCGCCGAGGTCGGGACCTCGGCGGTGAACTCGCCGGTCGAGTCCAGCAGGCGGACGTAGCCGGACACCGGCTCGCCGTTCTGCGTGACCTGGCCCTGGATGGCCGTCTCACCGGGCTTGAGCGTCGAGAGGTCGGGCCCGCCGATCTGTGCTCCACACATGTTCTCTGTCCTGTCCTAGAGAGGGATGACTACGGGGCGTCGCGTGCCCCGGATCGCTTGTCGGAACTACTTGTTGGGGCCGAGCTCGATCGGCACGCCGACCAGCGAGCCGTACTCGGTCCACGAGCCGTCGTAGTTCTTGACGTTCTCCTGGCCCAGGAGCTCGTGCAGCACGAACCAGGTGAGCGCGGAACGCTCACCGATGCGGCAGTAGGCGATGGTGTCCTTCGCCAGGTCGACCTGCTCGGCCTGGTAGAGGGCGGTGAGCTCCTCGTCGGACTTGAAGGTGCCGTCGTCGTTGGCGTTCTTCGACCACGGGATGTTGCGGGCGCTCGGGATGTGACCCGGACGCTGCGACTGCTCCTGCGGGAGGTGCGCCGGCGCGAGCAGCTTGCCGGAGAACTCGTCGGGCGAGCGGACGTCGACCAGGTTCTTCGTGCCGATCGCGGCGACCGCGTCGTCACGGAAGGCGCGGATCGAGGTGTCCTGGGCCTTGGCCTTGTAGTTCGTGGCCGGGCGGTTGGGGACCTCGGTGCCGTCGACCAGGTCGCGGGAGTCGAGCTCCCACTTCTTGCGGCCGCCGTCGAGCAGGCGGACGTCCTGGTGGCCGTAGAGCTTGAAGTACCAGTAGGCGTAGGACGCGAACCAGTTGTTGTTGCCGCCGTAGAGGACGACGGTGTCGTCGTTGGAGATGCCCTTGGCGGAGAGGAGCTTCTCGAAGCCCTCCTGGTCCACGAAGTCACGGCGGACCGGGTCCTGGAGGTCGCTCTTCCAGTCGATCCGGACGGCGTTGGTGATGTGGTTCTTGTCGTACGCGGACGTGTCCTCGTCCACCTCGACGATGACGACGTTGGCGTCGTTCAGGTGGGCCTCGACCCAGTCGGCGTCTACGAGGACGTCGCTGCGGCTCATGGTGTTCTCCTCCGGGGCAGTGTGCGGCGGGGTGGTGCTGGTGGTGCGTGAGGCGTGTTTCCGGGTGCGCTCGACGATCCTGTTGCGGGGAGGCTTCAGGAGGGCGGGGGCAGAGGTGGTCACACGGGAAATCGGAAGGCCGTCGTCCGGCTATGGAGCGGGATGCGCTCACACGTCACATGGATCGACAGAGCATGGCGGCGACGCGACACAGGTCTACTGCCCGTCGCTTCGTGAGGTCCGCCTGCTGATGCTTCATAGCCATGGATCGTAGGGACGAATCGGCCGCTCTGTCACCGCCGTGTCATATACCGAGACAGGATCGTCCGAATAGTGGGATCGAATGACTCCGGGCGGCTGCCGCGCCGCCCGCGGGAACACCCGCGGGGCCCGTCCCATCTGCGGAACGGACCCCCGCGTCTCACTATCCGGCCAGTGCCAGGTTCGTGCCGCCCAGAGTGAGGTGAACACCGGCCTCGTCGGAGGTCAGCGCGGTCAGCTGGATCCCGGCCGTCAGTCCGCTGTCGAGCCGCCGGTCGAAGTCCGTCAGCTTGCGCACGGCGGTCTCGATGCCCGGGAGCCCCTCGCCCGGCACCTCGTCGGCGCGCACCCGGACGGTCTTCCCGCCCTTCCCGTCCTTGGCGTCCACCAGGGAGACCGTGGACACCACGCTGCGGGTCACCTTCCGGCCGAGGAACTCGAAGGTCGCGGTGACCTTCACCTTGCCCGGCGCCCCGCCGTAGGCGAGGGTCACGCCGGGCTGCGCGGCATTGGTCAGGGCCGGGTAGTCCAGCAGCGCGGAGCCCTCGGCGGTCCGGGCGGTACCGCCGCTGTAGTCGCCGTTCAGCTTCACCCCGTGGAAGGCGATCCGCAGATCGGACAGGCTCGTCCGGCGGCCCTCCGGGGTGGTCACCCCGACGCTGGACACCTTCAGGTCCACCTCGTCCAGGTCGTGGGCGAGCGCCTGGGTCAGGAAGGGGAACCCCTGGATGTCCACGCGCACGCCCGGCAGCCCGCCCTCGCGGGTCTGGATCCGCTCCGCCATCCGGTTCTCGGCGTAGCCGGCCGCCCACCGGTCCACCCCGACGAACAGCCCGCCCAGCAGTACTCCGACAACCAGTACGACTCGCAGGACGCGCACGCGCCCACCCCCCAGATAGTTGGTCCGTGGGGCCCAGTGGACCATGCGGCCCCGTCAGCGGGCCGTGAGGTGGGCGCCGGCCTCCGTGAGGCGGGCCCCGGCGGCCGTCAGCCCACCACCCGGCCGATCAGGTAGACCGCCGGAGCCGCCGCGGCCAGCGGCAGCGCGACACCGGCCGTCATGTGGACGAACTTCGACGGGTAGTCGTACGCCGCCACGCGCAGCCCGATCAGCGCGCACACCCCGGCCGCCAGGCCGATCAGCGCACCGCCGGCCCCGATGGACGTCAGACCGCCCACCGCGATGCCCGCACCGGCCGCGGCGGCCAGCGAGACGCCGACCGAGGGCGCGGTGGGCAGCGGGAGCGCGCGGGCGAAGACGGCCACCGCCACGGCGGCCGCGCCCACGGTCGCGGCGGCGCCGCCGGCCGCGAGGTAGCCGGCGCAGACGATGGCGAGCGCGGCCGAGGCCACGGAGGCCATCAGCCCGTACATCCGCTCGTCCGGATCGGCCTGGCTGCGCAGCTGGAGGACCAGCGTGAGCAGCACCCAGGCGCCGAGCGTGCCGATGATCGCGCCGGGCCCGTTGTCCTCGGCCACCGCGAGCACGGCCACGTCGGCGACGAGGGCTCCGGCGAAGGCGAGCGCGATGCCCTGGCGGGCCGGCCACATGCCGTTGAGCCGGAACCAGCCGCCCGCGGTGAGGCCCTGGAGGGCGATCAGCGGCGCGAGCAGGGCCAGCTTGCCCAGGGCGGCGGCCGCGGCGATGACCAGGCCCAGGGCGGCGGTCAGTATGGCCGCCTGCGGGCCGGGGTCGATGATCGGCGAGCGGCCTTCGGCGCGGGCCTGGGCGGGGTCGACGGCGCGGAGCGTGTTGCCGGCGAGGGTGGGCGGGGAGTAGGCGGGCTCCTCACCGGCCGGGTGCGCGGCCGGGCCGCCCACGGCCGGGTCAGCGGCCGCCGGGTCCACTGCCGGGTCCGCGGCAAGGGCCTGGGCCTGGGCCTGGAACTCGGGCGCCGCCTGCGGCGGCAGGTACGCGGTCTGGTCCGTCCACTCCTGGGCCGGAGCCGGAGCCGGAGCCTGGGCCTGGGCCTGGGCCTGGGCCTGCGCCGGGTCGGCCGGACCGGGGTACGGGGGCAGGTACGCGGTCTCGCCCCACTGCTGCTGCGGCGCGGGGGCGGGCGCGGGGGCCTGCGGCTCCTCGCGGAACCAGTGGTCGGGGGCCGCCGTCTGCGGGTACGCGGGTGCGGCGTACGGATCCGCGTAGGACTGCTGCGGCTGCTGCGGCTGATACGGCTGCTGATACGGCTGCGGCTGCTGATGCGGCTGCTGCCACTCGGCCCCGGGGACCCCCGCCTGGACCTGCGGCTCCTCGCGGAACCAGCCCTCGGGGGCCAGCGGCTGCTGGGCCGGTACGGCGTCCAGCGGCGGCTGCACCGGCTGGTACGAGGTGTCCCACGTCGGCGACTGCCAGGTCTGGGTCCCGTACGGCTCCGGCTCCTGCTGGTGTTGCTGGTGTTGCTGCGCGTACTGCTGCTGCTGCTGTTCCTCGGGCGTGCTCATGGGACTCCGCTCACCCGCCCGCGAACGGCGGGAGCACCTCGACGGTGCCCCCCTCGGTCAGCTCGACGGAATCGTGCGGGCGCTTGCCCACGGGTTCTTCGTTCACGAGGAAGGAGCAGCGCAGCAGGACCCGGGTCAGCTCCCCGGGATGGCGTTCCCGCACGGCTTCGAGCGCCTCGGCGAGGGTCCGCGCCGAGTACGGCTCCTCCGCCGTCTTGGCCGCGGCCTTCGCCGCCGCCCAGTAGCGGATGGTTCCGGTTGCCACTGCACGCTCCTCTCGTCGGCGCTCTGCCGTCGGCCTCCATCATGAACCCTCGCGCCACCGATCCCGGCGTGCCTCCGCGCGCCCGGCGTGCGCCCAGGCAGCCCGCGCCACATCCATCGATCCGGTGAAACCGGCCCATATGCGGGCCCCCGGGTGGCGCGAACCACAGAAGAGACGACCGTCGAAGCCTCGGCCCCGCCAGGGCCAGTGGGCTATTCTGACGCCGAGAGGATCCGGGCAACGTAGCCCCCGGGTCCTTTTGTGCTTTCGGCCCGTTGAACGGACCGGGAACAAACGAGATCAGTGGCACCCATCCGGGCCTCAGGGCGCGGGGACCGGGCGGATGCCGGCAAGTCGTACGAAGCAGTGCCGCGAAAGTCCTCGACGGGACCGAGGAGGAACCGACGTGATGGACCAGCGAACCGTGCGTGCGCACACGCACACGCACCACAGCCCGAGCCGGGCGGGTGGTCGGGCATGAGCTCACTCCTGCTCCTGACCAATGCCCTGCAGCCGTCGACCGAGGTGCTGCCCGCACTCGGCCTGCTGCTCCACTCCGTCCGGGTGGCCCCCGCCGAGGGCCCCGCCCTCGTGGACACCCCCGGCGCCGACGTGATCCTCGTGGACGGCCGCCGCGACCTTCCGCAGGTCCGCTCGCTCTGCCAGCTGCTCCGCTCCACGGGACCGGGCTGTCCGCTGATCCTCGTGGTCACGGAGGGCGGCCTCGCGGCCGTCACCGCCGACTGGGGCATCGACGACGTCCTCCTCGACACCGCGGGCCCGGCCGAGGTCGAGGCGCGGCTGCGCCTCGCGACCGGGCGCCAGCAGCTCGGCTCGGACGACTCCCCGATGGAGATCCGCAACGGTGACCTGTCGGTCGACGAGGCCACGTACTCGGCGAAGCTGAAGGGGCGGGTCCTGGACCTCACCTTCAAGGAGTTCGAGCTGCTCAAGTACCTCGCGCAGCACCCGGGCCGGGTCTTCACCCGCGCCCAGCTGCTACAGGAGGTCTGGGGCTACGACTACTTCGGCGGCACCCGGACCGTGGACGTGCACGTACGGCGTCTGCGCGCGAAACTCGGGCCCGAGCACGAGTCCCTGATCGGTACCGTCCGCAACGTCGGCTACCGCTTCGTCACCCCGGAGAAGGTCGAGCGGGCGGCGGCGGAAGCCGCGGCCCAGGCGGCCACGAAGGCGGCGGCGGAGGCCGCGGCACAGGCGGCGGCCGCGCTCACCCGGATGGACTAGGGCGGGCGCGGGAACCCGTGTGGGAATGACCTCCTCCGGACGCCCTGCCCAGAGGTAGGTCACCCCGCGTAGACTTCCGCGCGTGGCCAAGGTGACGCGGGATGACGTGGCACGACTTGCGGGTACTTCTACCGCCGTCGTGAGTTACGTGATCAACAACGGACCCCGGCCGGTTGCCCCGGCCACGCGCGAGCGTGTCCTCGCCGCGATCAAGGATCTGGGCTACCGCCCGGACCGGGTCGCCCAGGCGATGGCCTCACGGCGCACCGACCTCATAGGCATGATCGTCCCCGATGCCCGTCAGCCGTTCTTCGCGGAGATGGCGCACGCGGTCGAGCAGGCCGCCGCCGAGCGCGGAAAGATGGTGCTGGTCGGGAACTCCGACTACCGCACCGAGCGCGAGGTCCACTACCTGCGGGCCTTCCTCGGGATGCGGGTCTCCGGACTGATCCTGGTCAGCCAGGGCATGAGCGAGCAGGCTGCCAGCGAGATCGAGGCCTGGGACGCCCGGGTCGTCCTCCTGCACGAGCGCCCCGAGGCCATCGACGACGTCGCGGTCGTCACGGACGACATCGGCGGCGCGCAGCTCGCCACCCGCCACCTCCTGGAGCACGGGCACGAGTACGTGGCCTGCATCGGCGGCATCGAGAACACCCCGTCCGTGGGCGACCCGGTGGCCGACCACGTCGAGGGCTGGCGCCGGGCCATGCAGGAGTCCGGCCGCTCGACCGAGGGCCGGATCATCGAGGCCCCGTACAACCGCTACGACGCGTACAAGGTCGCCCTGGAGGTCCTGGCCCGGCCCGACCGGCCGACGGCGATCTTCTGCGCCACGGACGACCAGGCGATCGGCGTGCTGCGGGCCGCGCGCGAGCTCCGCATCGACGTCCCCGAGCAGCTCGCGGTCGCCGGCTTCGACGACGTGAAGGAGGCGGCCCTCACGGACCCGCCGCTGACCACGATCGCCTCGGACCGCCCGGCGATGGCCCGTGCGGCGGTGGACCTGGTCCTGGACGACGGCCTGCGCGTGGCCGGCTCCCGCCGCGAGCGCCTGAAGCAGTTCCCCTCGGCCCTGGTCATCCGCCGCTCCTGCGGCTGCCGCTAGGACCTGCCGCCAGGGCCTGGCACGGCCCGGGTTTATATCGGGCATACGAGGTTCTGTCGGGCTTCTCAGCCGGGACTCAGGAAGCTCTCATGATCCGCGGACACAGTCGTATCCATGACCGAGAACTTCCGCCGCGAAGGCGAGTACCCGCACCAGGACGACCGCCAGGGCTGGACGAACGGACGTGACCAGCCGGCCCACCAGGCCGCGGCCGGGTCGTACCCCCCGCCGCCCGCGTACCCTCCGGCGGCCCCCGCGCCGGGCTGGCACGAGGCGCACCAGCCCCCGGTGATCCAGGGCGAGACGGTCCCCCGGACCGGCGTCCAGGAGAGCGGCGGCGCCGGCAACGGCGGCTGGGCCACCTGGGGCGGCGAGGCCCCGGCGGCGGCCGCCCCGCAGCACGCCGCCCCCGCCAGGGCCAAGCGCCCCGTCGCCCTCCTCGCCGCCGTCGCCCTCGCCGCCGCCGTGGTCGGCGGCGGAACGGCCGCCGCCGTCCAGCAGTTCCTCGGCACCGCCCACGGCACCGGAACGGGTGTCAACGGCAGCACCATCTCCCAGTCGAGCAACGGCACCGTCGCCGGCGTAGCCCAGAACGTCAGCCCCTCGGTCGTGCGCATCGACACCAGCACCGGATCCGGCCAGGGCACCGGCTCCGGCATCGTCATCACCGAATCCGGCGAGATCGTCACCAACAACCACGTCGTCGACGGCGCCGCCAAGATCCAGGTGACGATGAGCGACGGCAAGAAGTACAGCGCCAAGATCGTCGGCACGGACCCGGACAAGGACCTGGCCCTCATCAAGGTGGAGGGCGCGAAGGACCTCAAGCCCGCCAAGCTCGGCGACTCCGACGGCCTCAGGGTCGGCGACGAGGTCGTCGCCATCGGCTCCCCCGACCGGCTCACCGGCACGGTCACCAGCGGTATCGTCTCTGCGCTGAACCGCGAGGTGAACGTCCCGAAGTCCGAGCAGAAGCAGTCCCCCCAGGGCGGTTTCCCGTTCTCCTACGGCGGCCAGCAGTTCAACGGGAACACCGGCTCCGACACCACCTCGTACAAGGCCATCCAGACGGACGCCTCCCTCAACCCCGGCAACTCCGGCGGCGCCCTCGTCAACATGAACGGCGAGATCGTCGGAATGCCCTCCGCGATCTACTCCCCCTCCAGCGGCGGTTCCACCGCCGGCAGCGTCGGCCTCGGCTTCGCCATCCCGGTCAACACCATCAAGGCCGACCTGTCCTCCCTGCGCAACGGCGGCCCCGGCGGCGCGGGCGACAACGGCGGCAACAGCGGCTCCGGCAGCGCCGCCAACGGCTTCGGAACCTCCTACTAGCCCTCCCGTGCGAGCCTGGTAGGACCGACCACCACCCCCGGGGGAGAGCGACATGACCACCGAAGGCGACCCGCAGCGCATCCTCGTCGTCGACGACGAGCCGGCCGTACGCGAAGCCCTGCGCCGCAGCCTCGCCTTCGAGGGATACGGCGTGCAGACCGCCGTCGACGGGCTCGACGCCCTCGACAAGGCGGCCTCGTACGCCCCTGACCTGATCGTCCTCGACATCCAGATGCCCCGGATGGACGGACTGACGGCCGCCCGCCGGCTGCGCGCCGCCGGCAGCACCACGCCCGTCCTGATGCTGACCGCCCGCGACACGGTCGGCGACCGCGTCACCGGACTCGACGCGGGCGCCGACGACTACCTGGTCAAGCCGTTCGAACTGGACGAGCTGTTCGCCCGCGTCCGCGCGCTGCTGCGCCGCAGCGCCTACGCCGCCCCCGCCGCGGCCGGGGCCGGTGAGCACGAGGACGCCCTGGCCTTCGGCGACCTGCGCATGGACCTCGCCACCCGCGAGGTCGTCCGCGCCGGGCGCCTGGTGGAGCTGACCCGCACCGAGTTCACCCTGTTGGAGATGTTCCTCGCGCACCCGCGCCAGGTCCTGACCCGCGAGCAGATCCTCAAGACCGTGTGGGGCTTCGACTTCGAGCCCAGCTCCAACTCCCTGGACGTGTACGTGATGTACCTGCGCCGCAAGACCGAGGCCGGCGGCGAGCCCCGCCTGGTCCACACCGTGCGCGGGGTGGGCTACGTACTGCGCGCCGCGGGAGCCGGCGACCACCCGGGCGGTCCGGAGTGAGCCCGGCCGCCAGATTCCGCGGGCTGCCGCTGCGCTCGCGGCTCGCCCTGCTCGTGACGGTCGCGGTGGCCCTGGCCGTCGCGGCCGTCGCCGCCGTGTCCTGGGTGATGGTGCGGGCGCAGCTGCGCGACCAGCTGGACGGCTCGCTGATGTCCACGAACGTGTCCGCGCAGGTGCTGCGGACCATCCGCGACGGCGCGTGCGTGGACAAGCCGCCGAGCCAGCCCGGCCAGGAGATCGCCGGGAACCTCAACGCGGTCGTGCAGATCGTGACGGCCGACGGCAACCACTGCTGGGTCAGCGGGACCACGACCCTGCCGGTGACCACCCTGGACAAGCAGATCGCCGCGGGCGGGAGCCGCACCAGCGCCCTGCACGACGCGACCACCGCCGACGGCACCGAGATGCGCGTCTACACCCGTACCGCGCAGGCCCAGCCGGGCTCCCCGGTCTTCGGGATCTCCGTGGCCAAGCCGCTCGCCGACATCGACAAGCCCCTGTCCACCCTGGCCTGGGTGCTGCTCCTCGTCTCCGGCATCGGCATCGTCGGCGCGGGCGCGGCCGGCCTGTGGGTGGCCCGTACGGGGCTGCGCCCGGTCGACGAACTGACCGGCGCCGTCGAGCACATCGCCCGCACCGAGGACCTGACCGTCCGGATCCCCGACGAGGGCGACGACGAGATCGCCCGCCTGTCGCGCTCCTTCAACTCCATGACGGCCGCGCTCGCCTCCTCCCAGGAGCGCCAGGCCCAGCTGATCGCGGACGCCGGCCACGAGCTGCGCACCCCGCTCACCTCGCTGCGCACCAACATCGAGCTGCTGGCGCGCAGCGAGGAGACGGGCCGGGCCATCCCGCCGGAGGACCGCAAGGAGCTGCTGGCCTCGGTCAAGGCGCAGATGACGGAACTGGCCTCGCTCATCGGCGACTTGCAGGAGCTCTCCCGCCCCGACGCGGCCTCGCCGGGCCCGCTGGGCGTGGTGGCCCTGCACGAGATCGCGGGCGCCGCGCTCTCCCGGGCCCGGCTGCGCGGTCCGGAGCTGGAGTTCCGCTCGGACGTGGAGCCCTGGTACGTGCGCGGCGAGGCGGCGGCCCTGGAGCGGGCGGTGGTCAACGTCCTGGACAACGCGGTGAAGTTCAGCCCGCCGGGCAGCACGGTCGTGGTCCGGCTGCGCGCGGGCGAGCTGACCGTACGGGACCACGGGCCCGGCATCCCGGCCGAGGACCTCCCGCACGTCTTCGAGCGCTTCTGGCGCTCCCCCTCGGCCCGCGCCCTCCCCGGCAGCGGCCTCGGCCTGTCCATCGTGGCCCGTACGGTCCTGCGCGCGGGCGGCACGGCCGAACTCCGCGCCCCGGCGGACGGCGGTCCGGGCGCGGAAGCGGTCCTGCGCATCCCGGGCGCCCCGGCCCCGCCTCCGGCCGACCGGCCGGAGCGGACCGGGCAGCCGTCAGTTGTGCCGGATCAGTGAGGCGACCAGGCCGGAGCGGGTGTTGGGGAAGTCCATCGGGACGATTCCGAGCCCGGTGCGGCCGGTGAGTTCCGAGCCGTCCACGAAGGACTGCACCTGCGGGTTGAGACGGTCGGAGTTCCAGCGGGGCGGGAGCGCGGCCGCGGTGCTCGTGTAGTTCATGAAGAACCTGCCGGGCTGCTGGACCGCCTTGCGGAACTGGTTCTCGATCTTCCCCCGCTTGGCGAAGGGTTCGGCCATGTAGTCGTCCTGGATGTCGAAGACGTTGCCGTCGCCGTAGCGCAGGCCGCCGGGCAGACCGCCGTTGTCGGGGAGCAGGAGGACCTTGCCGCGGGCCTGTCCGAGGGTGGGCACCGAGTCGGCGATCTTGAACAGCGGGCGCCAGCCCCGGTTGTCGAGGTAGTCGTCGAAGACGGCGCGGAAGGTGGCGTCGCTCTCCTCGGAGTACTCCTGCTTGAGCCGCATCAGCACGGTCTCAGAGGGGTGCGCGGCGAGGAAGTTCCAGCAGGCGACGAGGACGTCGCCGAACATCAGATTCTGGTAGTACGCCGCGTGGTGGATCGCGAACGATCCGCCGGTCACCCGGCAGCGGACGTCGAGGAACCGGATCCCGGAGTCGAGCTGCTGGGCGATGGTGGTGTTCTGGCAGGCGACGTAGAGCCCGCCCCGGGTGGCGCCGGAGTCGTGGGTGCCCGGGATGGTCATCCGCTGGAGGGCGGTGGAGTCGCCGATCCCGGCCATCCAGTCCTGGGTCCCCAGGGTGCTCGCGGAGGCCGGGGCGGCCGCCGCCCCGAGTCCCGCCGCCGCGCCCGCCGCCATCGCCCCGACCAGAAATGCCCGACGATCCAGTGCCATGCCCGCCCCTTTGCCGACCCGGTGATGGGAACGGAGTATGGCGTGCGGGGCCCGCGTTTACTACCCGTCGGTAACGCTCATCTTTCGAGCAACTCCACCATCGTGCGCAGACCTTGGGCGAGTTCCCGCCCCGCCGGCACCCGCTCCGGGTCCGTCAGGGCCTGCACCATCACCCCGGTCAGCAGGGCGATGTGCACCGAGCCGAGGGCCCGTACGTCCTCCTCCGCGACCTCGCTCTCGGGGACCCCGCGCAGCTGCGCGGCCACCATGCGCCGGGACCGGCGCTGGCCCTCGGCGAGGATCGCGAGCAGCTCGGGCGAGGACTGCGCGTGGACGAAGGCCTCCACGGAGGCGATCCAGAGCCAGCGCATGTCGCCGAAGTCCCGGATCTTGCGGTCCCACGTGTCGGCGTACCGCTCCTCGGCGGTGTCCCCTTCTCCGGCGAGCCGTCCGGACCCGGCGGCCCACTCGTCCATGGCGGCGAAGAGGGCGAGGTTGAGCAGGGCCTCGCGCGAGCCGAAGTGGTAGCCGATGGCGGCCATGCTCACCTGCGACGCCGAAGCGATGTCGCGCACGGTGGTGCGCAGATAGCCCTTCTCCTCCAGGCAGCGGCGCGCTCCGGCCAGCAGGTCCTCGCGATTTCCCATGCCGGGATCGTAGCCGCGCCCCCACTTGGGCAAGTGCCCAAGACGTATGTATTGCGCGCTTGCCCAAATCCTGGCAGGCTGAGTCCATCACCGCGGGACACCGCAGGACACAGCAGCAGGACACGACCGGGGAGAGCGGAACCATGCGCCACACGATGACCATCGAAGACCGCACGCTGTCGTACCTGGACTTCGGCGGCCCCGGCCGCCCCCTGCTCGCGCTGCACGGGGGCATGCCCGAGGGACTCGCCTTCGCCGGCCTCGCCGAGGCCCTGGGCGACGCCTGGCGGGTCATCGCCCCCGACCAGCGCGGCCACGGCGACTCCGACCGGGCCGCCGACTACAGCCGGGCCGGCTACGTCTCCGACGCCGTCGCGCTGCTCGACCACCTCGGCCTGGACGCCCCCGTCGCCCTCCTCGGCTACTCCCTCGGCGGACTCAACGCCGTCCACCTGGCCGCCGCCCACCCCGACCGGATCTCGGTGCTCATCGACGCGGAGGCCGCCGTGGAGGTGAACCTCACGGACATGGCCTGGCTGACCTTCCTCCGGGACATGCGCTACACCGCGCCCACCCGCGAGGAACTCCTCGCCGCGGCCGGGCCGGTGGGCTCCCAGTTCGTCGCCCAGGCCCTGCGCCCGCTCCCCGACGGGGGCTGGCGGCTGCCGTTCCACCCGCAGGACGTGCTCGACTCCGTCGAGGCCTGCCGCGGCGACCACTGGGCCGCCTGGCTCGGCAGCACCTGCCCGGCACTGCTGATCCACGGCGTCCGCAGCGCCTCGCTCCCGCAGGCCCAGGCCGACGCGATGGTCTCCAAGCGGCCGGAGACCTCGTACGCACCCCTGGACGGCGAGCACTTCCTGCCGTTCACCGACCCGGAGGGTTTCCACGGCGCCATCCGGACGTTCCTGGCCACCCTCTGAGAACGCCGAAGGGGCGGCGGGCCGTCACCGGCCCACCGCCCCTCGCGGGTACTGACGCAGGTACTACTTGATGACCGTGATCCGGTCCGCCACCGGCGGAGCCAGCGGCGCCGCCGCCGAGGAGTGGCCGGTCAGGTAGGCGTTGAAGCAGTCCAGGTCGGACGCGCCCACCAGCTTGTTCTTGTGCTCCTTCAGGACGGTGAAGCCGTCACCGCCGCCCGCGAGGAACTCGTTCATCGCGACCCGGTAGGTCTTCGCCGGGTCGATCGCCGCACCGTTCAGCTTCACCGAGTCCACGACGATGCGGTCCGCGCCCGCCTTCGTGGTGTCCAGGGTGTAGGTGAAGCCCTTGGAGACCTGCAGGATCTTCGGGTTCGGGCCGTTGACCGGACCGCTGACCTGCTGCTGGAGCGCGGTGATCAGCTGGGCGCCGGTCAGGTCCACCACGTTCATCATGTTGGTGAACGGCTGGACCGTGTACGACTCGCCGTACGTCACCACGCCGTCGCCCTCACTGCCCGCCGCCTTGTAGGCGAGGTCGGCGCGGATGCCGCCCGGGTTCATGATGGCGAGCTGCGCACCGCCCTTGGCGGCCGGGGACAGCGCTTCGAGCTGCGCGTCCGCGATCACGTCGCCGAGCGGCTTCTCGTACGCCTCCGAGCCGCGGCCCGAGATGTCGGCCGAGATGTAGCCCATCGGACGGTTCGCGACCGGGGCGGCCAGCGCGTTCCACCGCTGGATCAGCGCGGTCAGGTCCGGGGCCTTGGGCTGGTTCCGGTTGACGACCGTCTGGACCGGCTTCGGCGAGGTGATCGCCGTACGCACGATGTCCTTGGTCTTGCGGTCGTACGTGAGCGTGGTGTCCGTGAACAGCCGGCCGTAGGAGGCGGCCGAGGTGACCGTGCGCGGGTTGCCCGCCGGGTCGGGGATGTTGCACGCGTACGCCTGGTGCGTGTGGCCGGTGACCAGGGCGTCGACCTTCGGCGAGACGTTCTTCGCGATGTCGACGATGGCACCGGAGATCCCGGCGCCGGCGCCCGGCACGTTGCAGTCGTAGTTGTACGCGCCGCTCGCGGGCAGGCCGCCCTCGTGGATCAGCGCCACGATCGCCTTCACGCCCTGCTTGTTCAGCTGCTCGGCGTACTTGTTGATCGTCTCGACCTCGTCGCCGAACTTGAGGCCCTTGACCCCGTCGGCGGTCACGACGTCGGGGGTGCCCTCAAGGGTGACGCCGATGAAGCCGATCTTCACGTCCCCCTTCTTCCAGATGAAGGTGGGGTTCAGCATCGGGCGCTTGGTCTTCTCGTCCACCACGTTCGCGGCGAGGTACTTGAAGTCGGCGCCCTCGAAGGTCTTGCCGGGCTCGAAGCAGCCCTCGACCGGGTGGCAGCCGCCGTACTGCATGCGGCGCAGCTCGGTCTTGCCCTCGTCGAACTCGTGGTTGCCGACGCTGGTGACGTCCAGCTTGAGGTCGTTGAGCGCCTCGATGGTGGGCTCGTCGTGGAAGAGGCCGGACAGCATCGGGCTGGCGCCGATCATGTCGCCGGCCGCCGCGGTGACGGAGTACGGGTGGCCCTTGCGGGCCTCGCGCAGGCCGGTCGCCAGGTACTCGACACCGCCCGCGGGTATGGCTTTGGTGGTGCCGTCGGCCTGACGTTCGGTCACGTTGCCGGAGGAGCCCTGCGGGGGCTCCAGGGTGCCGTGGAGGTCGTTGAACGAAAGCATCTGCACGTCGACGGTGCGGCCGTGGCCACGGCCCTCACCGCCACCACTCGCGGCTCCGGCCGGAAGGGCGGCGGCGACCATCGCACCGGCCGCCGCGGTCACGGCGAGAGCGGTGAGGGTCAACCGGCGGGCTCGGCGGTGCCGTTGTGGCGTCGCTGACATTTGTTCCCCTTTGTGGACAGCGATACGACTTGGGAGGTTCGCCGCAGCCTATTGTCAACGCGCGTAGCGCGACAGGGGGTACGGGGTATCGAGCTGGTTACATGCCGGGGTCGTAGGCTCGTTCCATGACTGACGACGCAGCAACGGCCCTGGAGCCGGGACGGCAGATCCAGACCCTCGACGAGCTGACGGAGGAGCAGGCCGACGCGGTCCTCGCGCTGATCGAGGACGCGGCCCGCACCGACGGCACCACCGCGGTGTCCGAACAGGGCCGCCTCCAGCTGCGCGGCGGAGCGCGCGAGGGGATCCGGCACTTCCTGCTCACCGAGAAGGGGCGGCTCGCCGGCTACGGGCAACTGGAGGACACCGACCCGGTGGAGGCCCCCGCCGCCGAGCTCGTCGTCCACCCCTCGATGCGCGGCCGCGGCCACGGCCGGGCGCTGGGCACCGCCCTACTGGCCGCCTCCGGCAAGCGGATCCGGGTATGGGCCCACGGCGGCAAGTCCGCGGCCCGCCACCTCGCGCAGGTCCTCGGCCTGACCCTGTTCCGCGAGCTGCGTCAGCTGCGCCGCCCGCTCGGCGGGGCCGGCACGGACGCGACCCCGCTGCCGGAGGCCGTCCTCCCGCCCGGCGTGACGGTCCGCACCTTCGTGCCCGGGGCCGACGACGCCGCCTGGCTCGCCGTCAACGCGGCCGCCTTCGCCCACCACCCCGAGCAGGGCTCGCTGACCCAGCGGGACCTCAACGACCGGATCGCGCAGCCCTGGTTCGACGCCAAGGGCTTCTTCCTCGCCGAGCGCGACGGCGAACTCGTCGGCTTCCACTGGACGAAGGTGCACGCGGAGCAGCAGCTCGGCGAGGTCTACGTGGTCGGCGTGCGCCCCGGCGCGCAGGGCGGCGGCCTCGGCAAGGCCCTCACCGCGATCGGCCTCCACCACCTCGCGGCGTCCGGCCTGCCCACCGCCATGCTCTACGTGGACGCCGACAACCCGGCCGCCCTCGCCGTCTACGCGGGCCTCGGCTTCACCACCCACGAGGTGGACCTGATGTACCGCACGGAAAGCTGACGATTCCAGCCCCGCCAAGATCCAGCCCCGCCGGCGTTTGAGGCGCGGGGTCTGGGGCGGAGCCCCAGGGGGCGGGGGGGGGGGGCCCCGCCCCCCCCCCCCCCCCCCCCCCCCCCCGGCCGGCCCGCCCCCCCCCCCCACCCCGTCACCCGCACGGCGCAGCCGTCCGCCCGGCCCCCGGAAGCCACACGCCATTAACCGGGCATTAATGCGCGCTCGCGAAGCTGACCGCATGCAGCCCCGACTCCGACTGACGGCCGACACTTCCGACGCGCCTGTCCTGCCGCGTGCGCGGAAGAATGGAGTCATGAGCCACAAGCCCAGCGCAGGCCCCACCGACGTCCCCGCCCAGCACCCGTCGCACACGTTCGCGTCCCCGTCCGCGCCCTCGGCCGCCGACGTCTCCGCCTCCGTGGCCGCCGCCGCCTCCTCCCCCGAGGCGGTCGCCGCGCGCGCGACCACCGGTGCGCACGCCCGTCTCGGGTCCATAGCCGCCCACCGCCCGCACGTCGATCTGGAACCGGATCTCGACGCGGACCTGGACGCCTACGACGACAAGGACGGCGGTGAGCTGCCCCCGGGCCGCTTCCTCGACCGGGAACGCAGCTGGCTGGCATTCAACGAGCGCGTCCTGGAGCTCGCCGAGGACCCGACGACGCCCCTCCTGGAGCGCGCGAACTTCCTGGCGATCTTCGCGAGCAACCTCGACGAGTTCTTCATGGTCCGCGTCGCCGGCCTCAAGCGCCGCATCGCGACCGGCGTCGCCACCCGCTCGGCCTCGGGCCTCCAGCCCCGCGAGGTGCTGGACCAGATCTGGACCCGCTCCCGTGAGCTCATGGCCCGCCACGCCGCCTGCTTCCAGCAGGACATCTCCCCCCAGCTCGCCGAGGAAGGCGTCCACCTGATCCGGTGGAACGACCTCACCGAGAAGGAGCAGGCGCGCCTCTTCACCCTGTTCCGCAACCAGATCTTCCCGGTGCTCACCCCGCTGGCCGTGGACCCCGCGCACCCGTTCCCGTACATCTCCGGCCTGTCCCTGAACCTGGCCGTGGTCGTGCGCAACCCCGTCAGCGGCCACCGCCACTTCGCCCGGGTCAAGGTCCCGCCGCTCCTGTCCCGCTTCCTGGAGGCCTCCCCGCAGCGCTACGTCCCCCTGGAGGACGTCATCGCCGCGCACCTGGAGGAGCTGTTCCCCGGCATGGAGGTGCTCGCGCACCACATGTTCCGCGTGACCCGCAACGAGGACCTGGAGGTGGAGGAGGACGACGCCGAGAACCTCCTCCAGGCCCTGGAGAAGGAGCTCATGCGGCGCCGCTTCGGCCCGCCGGTCCGCCTGGAGGTCGAGGAGTCCATCGACCCCGGCGTCCTGGACCTCCTCGTGCAGGAGCTCAAGGTCAACGCCTCCGAGGTGTACCCGCTGCCCGGCCCGCTGGACCTGACCGCGCTCTTCGGCATCGCCTCGCTGGACCGCCCCGAGCTGAAGTTCACGAAGTTCGTCGCCGGCACCCACCGCGACCTCGCCGAGGTCGAGTCCGCGTCCGCCCCCGACATCTTCGCCGCGCTGCGCGAACGGGACGTGCTGCTGCACCACCCGTACGACTCCTTCTCCACCTCGGTGCAGGCCTTCCTGGAGCAGGCCGCCGCCGACCCGGACGTGCTGGCGATCAAGCAGACGCTGTACCGGACCTCCGGCGACTCCCCGATCGTGGACGCCCTGATCGACGCCGCCGAAGCCGGCAAGCAGGTCCTCGTACTCGTCGAGATCAAGGCCCGCTTCGACGAGCAGGCCAACATCAAGTGGGCCCGCAAGCTGGAGGAGTCCGGCTGCCACGTGGTCTACGGCCTCGTCGGCCTCAAGACCCACTGCAAGCTGTCGCTCGTCGTCCGCCAGGAGGGCGACCAGCTGCGCCGCTACTCCCACGTCGGCACCGGCAACTACCACCCCAAGACGGCACGGCTCTACGAGGACCTCGGGCTGCTCACCGCCGACCCGCAGGTCGGCGCGGACCTCTCCGACCTGTTCAACCGGCTGTCGGGCTACTCGCGCCGCGAGACCTACCGCCGGCTGCTCGTGGCCCCGCGCTCGCTGCGCGGCGGCCTGGTCTCCCGGATCGACAAGGAGGCCGCCCACCACCGGGCCGGCCGCCCCGCGTACGTGCGCCTCAAGATGAACTCGATCGTCGACGAGGCGCTCATCGACTCCCTGTATCGGGCCTCGCAGGCGGGGGTGCCCATCGACATCTGGGTCCGCGGCATCTGCGCGATCCGTCCCGGGGTCCCCGGGCTCTCGGAGAACATCCGGGTCCGCTCGATCCTCGGCCGCTTCCTGGAGCACTCCCGGGTCTTCGCCTTCGGCAACGGCGGCGAACCCGAGGTGTACATAGGCAGCGCCGACATGATGCACCGCAACCTCGACCGCCGTATCGAGGCACTGGTCAGGGTCGCCGACCCGGCCCACCGCGCGGCACTGGACCGGCTGCTGGAAACCGGTATGTCCGACGCCACCTCCTCCTGGCACCTGGGCCCGGACGGCGAATGGACCCGGCACAGCACGGACGGCGAGGGCCAGCCGCTGCGGCACGTTCAGGAGATGCTCATAGACGCCCGGAGGCGCCGGCGTGGCTCAGCCAAACCATGACCCGACCGCGATTACGGCAGGTGACGTCCTCGGCGTCTACCTGCGTTCGCAGGCCACCGCCTTCCTGCGCGGACTGCGCCTGCACGAGGAGAGCGGTGCCGACGCCGCCGAGGGAGCCGATGCGGCGCGCAGCCTGCGGGGGGCGGCGCGCCGCATCTCCTCTTCCCTCTCCACCTTCAGGGCGGTGGCCGATTCGGCCTGGGCGGACTCGCTGCGCACGGAGCTCGTCTGGCTCTCCTCGACCCTGGCCGACGAGCACGCGTACGCAGCCCGGCTGACCCGGCTGATGGACGCCCTGCACCGTCTCTCCGGCTCCCCGGAGGTACCCGCCCCGCGCGGCGCGACCTCGGGTTCCCTCACCGTGGGCTCGGCGCGCGCCGGCGCACTGCTGGAGCGCCAGCTCACCCTCGCGCGCACGCGGGCGCATTCGGCGACGCTCCAGGCGCTGGGCTCCTCCCGCTTCCACGCGGTGGCGGACGCGGTGGCGGTACTGGCCTCCGAGGTCCCGCTGGACGCGGTCGCGGCCCGGGGCCGGGTGGACGAGGTCCTGGTCCCGCTGGCGGAAGTGGCCGGATCCCGCCTGTCCGCGGCGGTGGCCGCCCTCCCCGCGCCCTGCCCCGCGCACCCGTACAACGCGGACCACGACGGCCCGTGGAACGAGGTGCGCCGCCTCCTGCGGGTGCACCGGTACGCGAGGGAGGCGCTGGGCGAGGACGTGGCCCGGCCGGCCGCCGCGGGCGAGGCCCTGGACCGCCACCGGGACGCTGCGGAAGCCGCGGCGGCCTCGGCCACGGCCGCGCGCACGCCCCGTATCGCCCCGGCGACGGCGTACGCCCTGGGGATCCTGCACGCGGACCAGCGCCACGAGGTCGAGGCGGCCCGGCTGACCTTCCACCACATCTGGCAGCCGAAATCCGGCCACGCCCTCCCGGGGGCCGAAGCCGGTCACGTAACGGTAACGGCAAGGTAACGCCGGATTACGGCAGGGGGCGGATCCGTCCGGACACACCACCCCGTCCGCCACGGTTCACCATCCGTTCACCTACCCCGGTCGGCCGCTTCACCTGATCTGCCTAACTTCGTAGATGCAAGGTGCGAGTCACCGCGAAGGCGACGATTCCCCCGAGCAACCGACGTAGTCCTCTTCGCACGCCGCCCCGATACAGAAAGCGGCCGGCGGCTTCTGGAAGGAAACACCCGAAAGTGAAGCTTCAGCGCAAGAACATGCTTCGTGCCTCCGCCCTCGGCGCGCTCGTCGTGTCCAGCGCCCTGGTCCTCACGGCGTGCGGCTCGGACAACAACACGAAGACCGACGCCACCGCGTCCGGCAAGCCGAGCGCCGCCGCGAGTGACGTCAAGTGCGACGGCGCCAAGGGCAAGCTGCTCGCCTCCGGCTCTTCCGCGCAGAAGAACGCGGTCGACCTGTGGATCAAGAACTACATGGCGGCCTGCTCCGGCGTCGAGGTGAACTACAAGTCCTCCTCCTCCGGTGAGGGCATCGTCGCGTTCAACCAGGGCACGGTCGGCTTCGCCGGTTCGGACTCCGCGCTGAAGCCCGACGCCGTCGAGGAGTCGAAGAAGGTCTGCACCGGCGGCCAGGGCATCGACCTGCCGATGGTCGGCGGCCCGATCGCGATCGGCTTCAACGTCGCCGGCGTGGACAAGCTGACGCTGGACGCCCCCACGATCGCCAACATCTTCAACGACAAGATCAAGAAGTGGGACGACGACGCGATCAAGAAGCTGAACCCCGGCGTCACGCTTCCCTCCACCGCGATCCAGGCCTTCCACCGCTCCGAGGACTCGGGCACCACCGAGAACCTGGGCAAGTACCTCAAGGCCGCGGCCCCCGACGCCTGGTCCTACGACGCCGCGAAGAAGTGGCCGGCCCCGGGTGGCCAGGCCGCCTCCGGCTCCGCCGGTGTCGCCTCGCAGGTCAAGGCCGTTGACGGTGCGATCGGCTACTTCGAGCTCTCGTACGCCTCCTCGCAGTCCATCAAGACCGTGGACGTGAACACGGGCGCCGCCGCTCCGGTCAAGGCCAGCAGCGAGAACGCCTCCAAGGCCATCGCCGCCGCCAAGATCGCCGGCACCGGCGACGACCTGGCGCTGAAGCTCGACTACACCACCAAGGCCGACGGCGCCTACCCGATCGTCCTGGTCACCTACGAGGTCGTCTGCGACAAGGGCAACAAGGCCGAGACGCTCCCGACCGTGAAGTCCTTCCTGAACTACACCGCTTCCGACGCCGGCCAGAAGGCGCTCTCCGAGATCGGCTACGCCCCGATCCCGGCCGAGATCAACGCCAAGGTCCGCGAGGTCATCGCGAAGCTCGCCTAATCCCGACCCCCGGACCATCCGGGCCGCTCTCCCCGTCCGGAGAGCGGCCCGGCCCGGGGACCCTCCCCTCCACCCAGGGGATCCGGTGCACCGCCGCCAGGGGGCCTGCCCCCCATCCAGACCGGAAAGATCATGGCTTCCACCACACCCACCCAGATAGACACGGCTCCGCCTGTCGCCAAGAGCGGAAGGTCCACCGGTCGCGCCGGTGACAAGGTCTTCGCCGGCCTCTCCAAGGGCTCCGGCATCCTGCTCCTGGTGATCATGGCGTCGATCGCCGTCTTCCTCACCTACCGCGCTTCGATCGCCCTGGCCGACAACGAGGGCAACTTCCTCACCACGTTCGACTGGAACGCGTCGGCCAAGCCCCCCGTCTTCGGCATCGCCGTCCTGCTCTTCGGCACCGTCGTCAGCTCGATCATCGCGATGGTCATCGCGGTTCCGATCGCTGTCGGCATCGCCCTCTTCATCTCGCACTACGCGCCGCGCAAGCTGGCCTCCCCCCTCGCCTACGTGGTCGACCTGCTCGCCGCAGTGCCCTCGATCATCTACGGCATCTGGGGCGCGCTCTTCCTCGTCCCGTACCTCGGCGGCCTGAACATGTGGCTCGACGAGTACATGGGCTGGACCTACGTCTTCGACAAGACCCAGGTCGGCGTCGCGCGCTCGCTCTTCACCGTCGGCATCCTGCTCGCGATCATGATCCTCCCGATCGTGACCAGCGTCAGCCGCGAGGTCTTCCTCCAGGTCCCGCGCATGAACGAGGAAGCCGCACTGGCCCTCGGCGCGACCCGCTGGGAGGTCATCCGCATGTCGGTGCTGCCCTTCGGCCGCTCCGGAGTCATCTCCGCCTCGATGCTCGGCCTCGGCCGCGCGCTGGGCGAGACCATGGCCGTCGCGACCGTCCTCTCCCCGAGCTTCCTGATCTCCGGCCACATCCTGGACCCGGGCGGCGGCACGTTCGCGCAGAACATCGCCGCGAAGTTCGACGAGGCCAACGAGTTCGGCCGCGACGCCCTGATCGCCTCCGGTCTCGTGCTCTTCCTGCTCACCCTGCTGGTCAACGGCGCCGCCCGGCTGATCATCGCCCGTCGCAAGGACTTCTCGGGGGCGAACGCCTGATGAGCCACGCACTCCAGGACCCGCGCCCCTCCCGGGCCCGCAAGTCCGTCGCCCCCACCAGCCTGACGCAGGGCAGCCTGCCCCGCTGGGCCCCGGCCGGCATCGCGGCCCTCTCGGTCGCCCTCGGCTGCGGCCTCGGCGCCGTCTTCGGCCTCGCCAGCAAGATCCAGTGGGGTCTGCTCGCCGCCATCCTGTTCGTGGTCGTCACGTACACGGCCAGCTCGGTCATCGAGAACCGCCGCCAGGCCAAGGACCGGGTCGCGACCTCCGTGGTCTGGGTCTGCTTCCTGCTCGCGGTCGTCCCGCTGCTCTCGCTGCTGTGGACCACCATCAGCCGCGGCATCAAGCTCCTCGACGGCAACTTCCTCAGCCACTCGATGAACGGCGTGACCTCCTTCGACCACGGCGGCGGCGTCTACCACGCGCTGCTCGGCACGATCGAGCAGGTCGGCCTGGCCACCGCGATCTCCGCGCCCATCGGCCTGCTGACCGCCGTCTACCTGGTCGAGTACGGCCGGGGCTCGCTCGCCAAGGCCGTGACCTTCTTCGTCGACGTCATGACCGGCATCCCCTCCATCGTCGCGGGTCTGTTCATCCTGACGACCTGGAACCTGATGCTCGGCTTCGGCCCCTCCGGCTTCGCCGGCTCGCTGGCCCTGTCGATCCTGATGATGCCCGTCGTGGTCCGCTCCACCGAGGAGATGCTCAAGCTCGTCCCCAACGAGCTGCGCGAGGCCGCCCTGGCCCTCGGTGTGCCGAAGTGGCGCATGATCCTCAAGGTCGTGCTGCCCACCGCCATCGGCGGAATCTCCACCGGCGTGATGCTGGCCGTCGCCCGCATCGCGGGTGAGACCGCGCCGATCATGCTGCTGGTCTTCGGCTCCCAGCTGATCAACGGCAACCCCTTCGAAGGCGCCCAGTCCTCGCTCCCCCTGTACATCTGGGAGCAGTACAAGGTCGGCAGTGAAGCCTCCTACGACCGGGCATGGGCCGCAGCGCTCGTCCTGATCGCCTTCGTCATGATCCTCAATCTGGTGGCCCGCGGCATCGCCCGCTGGAAGGCTCCCAAGACCGGTCGCTGACGCGACCACCCGAAAGCGAAGTGACCCCTCATGGCTAAGCGAATCGACGTCAGCGGACTGTCCGCCTTCTACGGCAACCACAAGGCCATCGACGACATCTCGATGACCGTGGAGCCCCGCTCCGTGACCGCCTTCATCGGCCCCTCCGGCTGTGGCAAGTCCACCTTCCTGCGCACCCTGAACCGCATGCACGAGGTCACCCCCGGTGGCCGCGTGGAGGGCAAGGTGCTGCTGGACGACGAGAACCTGTACGGCCCCGGCGTGGACCCGGTCGCGGTCCGCCGCACGGTCGGCATGGTCTTCCAGCGCCCGAACCCCTTCCCCACCATGTCGATCTTCGACAACGTGGCGGCGGGCCTGCGGCTGAACGGCTCCTTCAAGAAGTCCGAGCTGACCGACATCGTCGAGAAGTCGCTCCAGGGCGCCAACCTCTGGAACGAGGTCAAGGACCGCCTGAACAAGCCGGGCTCCGGCCTCTCCGGCGGTCAGCAGCAGCGCCTGTGCATCGCCCGCGCCATCGCGGTCGAGCCCCAGGTCCTCCTGATGGACGAGCCCTGCTCGGCCCTCGACCCGATCTCCACCCTCGCCATCGAGGACCTGATCGGCGAGCTCAAGGAGCGCTTCACGATCGTCATCGTGACCCACAACATGCAGCAGGCGGCCCGCGTCTCCGACCGCACCGCCTTCTTCAACCTCTCCGCGGTCGGCCAGCCCGGAAAGCTGGTCGAGATCGACGACACGGACCGGATCTTCTCGAACCCGTCCGTGCAGGCGACCGAGGACTACATCTCGGGCCGCTTCGGCTAGACCCGGGATGTCGAGAACGTCCTGCGGTGCTGCATGGCGGTGCCACCGCAAGGCGAAATAAAGAAAAAGGGCCGGCTCCCCCTGGGTGGGGGGAGCCGGCCCGCTTTCGTTCCTGCCGCGCTGGTGCCCGTAGGGCTAGCCGACGGCCAGGTTCACGATCCAGAAGCTGACCGCGGCGACGAGGGCCGCGGCCGGCATGGTGATGAACCAGCCCAGGATGATGTTCTTGGCGACGCCCCAGCGGACCGCGTTCACCCGCTTGGTCGCGCCCACACCCATGATCGCCGAGGTGATCACGTGGGTGGTGGAGATCGGCGCCTGGTACAGGTAGGACGCCGTGTACATGATCGACGCACCCGTGGTCTCCGCGGCGAAGCCCTGCGGGGGGTCGAGCTCGATGATCTTGCGGCCCAGGGTGCGCATGATGCGCCAGCCGCCCGCGTACGTACCGAGCGAGAGCATCACGGCACAGGCGATCTTGACCCAGACCGGGATCGGGTCGCCCGAGCTCTGGACATCGGCGATGACCAGGGCCATCACCACGATGCCCATCGTCTTCTGGGCGTCCTGGAGACCGTGGCCGAGGGCCATGGCGGCCGCCGAGACGGTCTGGGCGATCCGGAAGCCGCGCTTGGCCTTGTGCGGGTTGGACCTGCGGAACATCCACATGATCGCGACCATCACCAGGTAGCCCACGATCAGGCCGACGACGGGCGAGAGGAACATCGGGATGACGACCTTCTCCAGCACCCCGTGCCAGATGACGCCGATCCCGCCCGCCAGCGCCGCGCCCACCATGCCGCCGAACAGCGCGTGCGAGGAGGACGAGGGCAGGCCGAAGTACCAGGTGACCAGGTTCCAGACGATCGCGCCGACCAGCGCCGAGAAGAGGATCCACATCCCCCGGGTCCCGTGGGGCGTCTCGATGAGCCCCTTGCTGACCGTCTTGGCGACCCCGCTGCCCAGGAAGGCACCGGCGAGGTTCATCACCGCGGCCATCGCGAGCGCGGCGCGCGGGGTCAGCGCGCGGGTCGAGACCGAGGTCGCGATCGCGTTCGCCGAGTCGTGGAATCCGTTGGTGTACGTGAAACCGAGCGCGACACCGATGGTCACGATCAGAGCGAAGGTGTCCACGAGGTTCAGGACTCCTTGACCGCGATGGTCTCCACCGTGTTCGCGACGTGCTCGAACGCGTCGGCCGCCTCTTCGAGCACGTCGACGATCTGCTTGAGCTTCAGCACCTCGATGGCGTCGTACTTGCCGTTGAAGAGCTGGGCCAGCAGCTTGCGGTGGATCTGGTCGGCCTGGTTCTCAAGGCGGTTGACCTCGATCCAGTACTCGGTGAGGTTCTCCATGGTCCGCAGGTGCGGCATGGCCTCGGCGGTCAGCTCGGCCGCGCGCGCCAGTACCTCGATCTGCTGCTCGACTCCCTTGGGGAGCTCCTCCACGTTGTAGAGGACGACCAGGTCGACCGCCTCTTCCATGAAGTCCATGATGTCGTCGAGGCAGGACGCCAGCTTGTAGATGTCCTCGCGGTCGAACGGCGTGATGAAGGAGGAGTTGAGCTGGTGGAAGATCGCGTGGGTGGCGTCATCCCCCGCGTGCTCCGCTGCCCGCATCCGCTCCGCGATCTCGGCTCGGGCGGAAGAGTCCGCTCCGAGCAGTTCCATCAGGAGCTTGGAGCCCGTGACGATGTTGTCCGCGGATGCGGCGAACATGTCGTAGAAGCTCGTCTCCCTGGGGGTCAGACGAAATCGCACGTGAGGTCCTCGGGGTGCATTGGATTCGGTCAGGCTGATGCTAGGCGCATCCCCCGGCCACGGCTAACCGGCAGTTCCCCAGTGTCCTCCATCAGGCAGAGTGAGGACCACGGGCCCCTGCCTCCACGGACGGGGCCCGGTACCATATACCCATGAGGGGTATGCACCCCTCGATCCGGACCACGGGAGGACGCATGACTGCCATCCAGGCGGAGGGCTCCGGAGCCGAAGCGGGCACCGAGGCCACGGCGGGCACCGAGGCCGCCGAGGCCGTAGCCGTGCACGGCTACCACCACCAGAAGGACGAGCACCTCAAGAGGCTGCGCCGGATCGAGGGTCAGATCCGGGGACTCCAGCGCCTCGTCGACGAGGACGTCTACTGCATCGACATACTCACCCAGGTCTCGGCGAGCACGAAGGCGCTCCAGTCCTTCGCGCTCCAGCTGCTGGAAGAACACCTGCGGCACTGTGTCGCGGACGCGGCCGTCAAGGGCGGGGGCGAGATCGACGCCAAGGTCGAGGAAGCGACGAAGGCGATCGCGCGGCTGCTGCGGACCTGAGAGCCGCGCGGTCCCGGGGTCGGCGGCGGGACGGGGACGGTACTGCGGAGGAGGCTTCGACGGGTGGCTGGGACGGGTGGGGCGGGCGGGTGGGGCGGGCGACTAGCACCCCATCAGTACTTCGTCGATCCGGTCCTGGCTGAGCCGGTCCTCGTTCGCGGCCGAGGCCGCGATGATCAGCTCGCCGCACAACTCGATCTCGGCGAGGGCCACGTAGTCCTGCACCGTCGTACCGCCTGCGGGAGTCACGCGGTCCACCTCTCTTTGCCGTCGTCGGGGTCGCCGGCGCTCGGTTCCTCAGCGTAGGTACGGCGGGGCGCCGCGCGCATGACACGGATGGACCATTTCCGGCCCCTCACCCCGGACCGATGGCCGGCCGTGGCCCGATCGCGCCGCCCCGCACGGGCCCTGACCGCTAGTCGGCGATCTTCCCCGCGAAAATGTCCCCCTCCGCCGGCAGAACGACGGTGACCGGAGTCCCGAACCCGTAGAGCAGGGTGGTGGAGGAGACATCGATCACGCCGTTGTTGACGTAGGTGAAACGGTGCCGGACCTTCCGCAGCCGGCCCTCCGCGTCGAGGTACGCGTCGAACGGCACCGCGTCCTTGCTGAACCCTTTCGCCGCCGCCTCCAGCGCTCCCTTCACCGCCGGCGAGGCATCCGCCGCGGCCCGCGCGATGTCGGTCGTACCCCGGTAGTGCCGCACCTTGGTCCCCGCCACCTCGGTCTCGCCGACGTACGTCACCTCCTGCGCGCCGCGCAGCAGCTCGGCGGCGGCCATCGGGTCGGTGGCCCCGCCCGTGACGAGGTTCCCGTCGGCCAGGGCCGTCGTGTCCACCCGCACCCACTTGTCGTCGGGGACGCCCGCGCCCCGGTTCTTCATGTAGAGCGCGCCGGGTACCAGAAGTTCGGTGATGGGCCGGTGCTCGGCCTTGCCCTTGGCGTCGTCCGGGAGCATGACCAGGAGCTGGCCCATCCGGTTCTTGAAGTCGACCCCGCCCTCGCCGCGGATGGTGACCCTGGTGCCGCCGGTCGCCATCTCCATGGCCGTACGGGCCCGCGCGCTGCCGGTCTTCGCGAGCGCGTCGGCGGCTCCGCGGATCGTGGCCACCGGGTCGCCGCCGGGCCGGCCGTCGTCCCCGGCGGCCGCTTCGCCGCCGCACCCGCTCAACGCCGCCAACGTCAGGGCCAGGCCGACCGCGAACGCCGTCTCACCCGCGCGTCCCGGCCGTCTCCTGTGCTGGTGCACCACCATCGCCTGCCAACCCCCAACGCGTGACCGCTGTTTGCCCGAGGCCCACCCGCTCCGCTTAACGAGGTCCCAGGGCTCCCGTCACGGCCCCGGCCCTTCCTCGAACGGCTCGCCAACTCCGCGAATCCCCCCTGTGAACCCCGCGCCAACCGGCGGCGGCCTCCCGGCCCGGGCCGCGCGCCGGGCCGCACGCCAGGGCGCACACCGGGGCGCACACCCGGGCAAACGACCGCCGCGCGCCTGAGTGAACACCCCGCCCGGCACCCCACCGGGCACCCTGACGATCCACCCGCGCAGGACAGTCCCGCACCCCGGCCGGCCCGGGTACCGTGGTGGCGTGGAACCGCACACCAAAGCGACTCTTGTCCCTCCGCTTGCCGCCGTGCCGCTGCCCCGTGACCCGGAGGCAACGGACCGCCCGCCCGTCGGACACACCACGAGCACCGCGGACCGGGGCTCCTTCTGCCTGGCCGTCTGCACCTGCGGCTGGCGCGGCCCGGCCCGCCGCTCCCGGGACCTGGCCCGCAAGGACGCGGGAGCCCACCTCGCGCAGTAGACCGGTTCGCCCGATCGGACGGCCCGGGTGGCCGACGTGCCCGGGAGCGGATGCCCTTGACTCATGCCCGGACCCGCGCCAAGACTCGCCGCCCTCTTCTGGGCCCTGCTGATCGCGCTCGCCCCGGCCGCCCCGGCCCGGGCCAGCCCCGTGGGAACGGCCGACGGGCCCGGCGAGGTCGTCCTGGCCATCGGGGTCACCACCACCGCGGCCGCCGCGACCGGCCTGTGGCTGCGCTCGCGCTACCGCCGCGAGGACCCGGATTCCACCTCCGACGGCACGGACGGCGGCGGCGACCCGTGACCCCGCCCCCGCGTTCCCGCCCGGCGGCGGTCCGCCTCTGCTTCGGAGTGGCCGCCCTCTGTCTCCTGGCGGCGCTCCTCCTCTCGGCCTGGGACCACTACGGCCGGGCCTGAGCCACGGGACCCGAAGCCCCCGTAGACCCGTAGACCCGTAAGCCCCGTAGACCCGATCTCGCGGTGCGCTCCGGCTCCGCCACCCGCTCCGCCCGGACAGGGCCTACGCGGCGAGCCCCTTGTCCCGCGGCACCTGCGCCTTCGGCAGGTCCACCGGTCTGGCCAGTACCCGGCCGCGCGCGCGGACCAGTACGCCCAGCCGCGGCGACCGGGCCACGGCCCGCACCACCGGGGTCAGCAGGGCCATCGCGAGCGGGGCGAGCAGCAGCACCACGGCCGTGCCGAGCGCGAACCCGCCGATGACGTCGGTCGGGTAGTGCACGCCCATGTAGACCCGGGTGAAGCCCTCCACCAGCGCCAGAGCGATCCCGGCGAAGCCGAGCCTGCGGTGGGCGACGAACAGGCCGACGCCCAGCGCCATCGCGAGCGTGGCGTGGTCGCTGACGAACGAGAACGCGCCGTGTCCCATCCCGGCGCCGGGATCCAGTACCTCGATCCCGCCGTGCTGCGCGGCCGGGCGCGGCCGGCCCACGAACTCCCGCAGCGGGATGTTCAGGAGCAGCGCGGCCCCGGCGGCGAGCGGCGCCCACACGAGCGCGGCGAACGATTCGACGGCCGCGGCCTCGTCCTGCCGGCGCGCTCCGCGCCAGCACCACAGCACCAGGAGCACGAGGGCTAGCAGGATCCCGTACTCGCCGGCGACCGAGACCGCCCGGTCCAGCCAGCCCGGGGCCTGCCGGGCCAGTCCGTTGATCTCGTACAGCAGGCTTACATCCACGTTCGGCCCACCAGTTGTGAGTCCAGCCATGGTGATGCGGCCCCTTGCCCTTGCCTTGGTACCCCCGCGGACGCACCCCTGTGTGCGCCCCTTCGCCCCCCAGTGATCAACCCGATGATCCAGTATGTGGTTCGGTCCCCTTGACCATGGAACGCCCGCTCTGACGGCCGCGTTCCACTCTCCACCGAATGATCACTCCAACGTTATCGAAGAGTGACTCATCGTCGCAGCTCAGGGCCTTCGCTTCACGCTGCGTCACCGGCACCCTGGCGCTTCGGCAGCGCCTCCGCACCGTCCTTGGTGACCCTGGTCGCACCGAAGTAGTCGGGCGTGTCGATCTTGTCGAAGCGGATCACGGCACCGGTGTACGGGGCGTTGATCATGTAGCCGCCGCCCACGTAGAGCCCGACGTGCCGGATCTCCCGAGAGTTCGTCAGATCGTCGGAGAAGAAGACCAGATCGCCCGGCAGCAGCTCCGCCCGCGCGGGATGCGACCCGGCGTTGTACTGGTCGTTCGCCACCCGCGGCAGCTCGATCCCCACCGACTCGTACGCGGCCTTGGTCAGCCCCGAGCAGTCGAACCGCCCGCCCTGGTCGGCCGTCCCGTTCCCGCCCCACAGGTACGGCGTCCCCAGCACCTTCTGCGCGAAGTAGATCGCCCCGGCGGCCTGCTGGGAGGGCGCCACCCGCCCCACGGGAGCCTCGAAGCTCTTGGCGAGGGTCTTGATCGTCTTCACGTACCCCTGGGTCTCCTGGAACGGCGGCACGCCCTGGTACTGCTGCACCGCCCCCGGCCCCGCGTTGTAGGCCGCCAGCATGTTGCCGACCGGATCGCCGGGCACCTTGGACACGTAGCGCGCCAGCTCGCAGTCGTACGAAGCCGCGGACGGGATCGCGTCGTTGGGATCCCAGATGTCGCGGTCGCCGTCACCGTCGCCGTCGATGCCGTGCGTGGCCCAGGTGCCCGGAATGAACTGCGCGATGCCCCGGGCGTCGGCCGGGCTCACCGCGTTCGGGTTCCAGTTGCTCTCCGAGTAGAGCTGGGCGGCCAGCACGGCCGGGGTGAGCGTGGGGCAGAGCCGGCCCCACTTCTCCACGAGGGTCTGGTACTTCCCCGGGACGGCCCCCTTGGCGAGCCCCACCAGACCACCGCCGCCACCACTGGCGATGCCCGCGGCGGCCGAGTACGTACCGACGACGAGCAGGGCGAGAAAGCACAGGCACGCCCCGAAGCTGATTCCACCGACCACCCAGAGTCTGCGCACCCGCCAACCTTCCCCCATCGAACGGCTTTTCCAGCGGCTCCCGCCACCCCGTGTCGAATCATCCCGTTTGGGGCCGCCTCAGAAACCGTTACGCCGGAAGCCGTTGGGTCCGGTGCCCGGGAGAACCCGCCCAACTCATCTGAATATACGACGTACTTCCTATCGCTTGTTCACGGCCCGGGGCGCCACGAAGAGGCTCTGCGCGCTCCGCCCGATCGGCCCCTTCTCGTCGTGCAGCCGGGCGTCCGCGAGACCGATCCCGGCCCCGTCCACGCTCGTACGGGCCTCCACGCACACCCACTCGCCCACCGGATGCCGGTGCAGATGAACGGTGAGGTCGCCGTTGACGAAGACGTAGCGCCCGAAGTCCATCACCGAGCTGATGCCGTTGCCCGAGTCCGCCGCGACCAGCACCCGGTCCAGCGGCCTGGTCTCCTCCCCGGCGACCAGCGGCACCTTCATCCGCATCCAGCAGGTCCCGGGCCCGAGTTCGACGAAGGCGCCCTCGGCGAAACGCGTCTCCATCGCCGAGTGGTAGCCCGTCTCCCACGGCACCGGGAAGAACGGCGTCGCCCCCACCTCCCCGGGCGGCGGCAGCTCCGGCCCCGGCACGACGGCCGGTACGGACTCCCCCGCCACCCGGATCCGCAGGGCGCGCGCCAGCATCACGGGCGCACCCCCGGCCGGAGCGAGCGCCGCCTCGACCACCTCGGTGCCGCGGCCGGCCCGGAGCACGCTGGTGGTCAGCTCCACCGGGCCGAGGGGCACCGGGCGCAGGATCTCGTACGTGATCCGGGCGATCCGCATGTCCTCCCGCGCGCCCGGCCGTTCCTCGATCGCCCGCCCGAGCAGCGCGGCCGGCGGACCGGCGTGCTGCGCGCCGGGATCCCACGGCCCGCGCGCGTAGCCGGTGGCACGGAACCTTCCGGCGTCGATCCGCTCGTAGAACGCCTCGACACCCTCTGCTACGCCCTTAACGCCCGTTACAGCCGCTGCATCGCCCATGAACGGCACGCTACCGACAGGTAACCCGCCCCCGCCAGACCCTCCGCAGCCCCTCGCAGCCCCTCCGCAGTCCCTCCGTGCGCTTCAGCGGGCGAAGCCCAGCCCCACTCCGAGCCCGACCAGCACGGAGCCGATGGCCCGGTTCAGCGCCTTCTGCGCCTTCAGCATCCGGTCGCGCAGGCGCGAGTTGGAGAAGAACAGCGCCACCGCCCCGAACCAGCCCAGATGCGCGGCCGACATGAACAGCCCGTACCCGGCCTGCTGCCACACCGGCGTCCCCGGCCCGACCACCTGGGTGAAGGTGGAGACCACGAACAGCGTGGTCTTCGGATTGAGCACGTTGGTCAGGAACCCGGTCCGCAGCGCCCCGAACGGCGTGAGCCCGGCCTTCTCCTCCAGATCCACGGTCACCTCGGCGCGCGACCGGAAGGTCTTCACACCGATCCACACCAGGTACGCGGCCCCCGCGAGCTTGATCGCCGTGAACAGCCCGGCGGAGGAGGCGATCAGCAGGCCGACGCCGAGCATCGTGTACGAGACGTGCACCAGAACGCCCGCGGCGACCCCGGCGGCCGCGAGCAGGCCGGTGGGGCGCCCGTAGAGATAGCTGTTGCGGACCACCATGGCGAAGTCCGCGCCGGGACTGATCACGGCGAGGAAGGTGATGAGGGCGACTGCCAGAAGTTCGGTCATGAGCCGATGCTCGCCGCGCCCTCCCCCGCGATCAAGGGCTGTCGCCATCCCGGCACCCACCGGTCTCGCCCCGGGTTCCCCCCCGGCCACCCCATCTACCCCACCAGGGGACAATGGCGACGTGCCCAAGCCTCACGCCTCTTCACCGTCGCCGTCGCCGTCGCCTTCGCCGTCGTCCTCGCCGTCGCCGTCGCGTTCCCAGCTCCCCGTCCTCCCCGTCCTCCCCGTCCTCCAGGCGGACTGCGCGAACTGCTTCGCGCTCTGCTGCGTGGCCCTGCCCTTCGCCAAGTCCACCGACTTCGCCGTGAACAAGCCCGCCGGCACCCCCTGCAAGAACCTCCAGCAGGACTTCCGCTGCACCATCCACACCCGGCTGCGCGACAAGGGCTTCCAGGGCTGCACGGTCTTCGACTGCTTCGGCGCGGGACAGCAGGTCTCACAGGTCACCTTCGGCGGCCGCGACTGGCGCGCCCACCCCGGCACGGCCGGCGCGATGTACGAGGTCTTCCCCGTGATGCGGCTCCTGCACGAGCTGCTCTTCTACATCTCCGAAGCCCTCGCCCTCCCGGCCGCCCGCCCGGTCCACACGGAGCTGCGCGCGGCCCTGGCCGACACCGCGCGCTGGACGGAAGCGACCCCCGAAGCCCTCGCGGCCCTCGACATCGGCCCCCTGCGCCAGGAGGTCAACGCCCTCCTCCTGAAGGCCAGCGAGCTCGTACGGGCCAAGGTGCCGGGCCGCAAGAAGAACCACCGCGGGGCCGACCTGATGGGCGCCCGCCTCTCCGGCGCGGACCTGCGCGGCGCGAACCTCCGCGGCGCCTATCTGATCGCGGCCGACCTCAGCGGCGCCGACCTGCGCTCGGCCGACCTGATCGGCGCGGACTTCCGCGACACCGACCTGCGCGGGGCCGACCTCCGCGACACCCTCTTCCTCACCCAGCCCCAGCTCAACGCGGCCAAGGGCACCCCCACCACCCAGCTCCCGCCCCACCTGACCCACCCGGCCCACTGGCTCGCGTAGCCCGCCCGCCCGCCCGAGCCCCGCCCCGCCCGTCACCGGCGCTCGCCGGACAAATGTGCGCCCCTCGCGCATCCGCACACCCCTCAGCGGGCGTGACGTTGAGTAATTAACCCAATACGGTGAGCCAGGCAACCGGAAGATGATCGTCATCGAACGGGCTCACTGGAGGTTCCTCACCATGCGACGACTGACCACGACCCTCGGCACCCTCGCGGCCGCCGCCACCCTCGTACTCGGCCTGGGCGGCTCCGCGCACGCGTCCTCGGGGGACCTGGTCATCAACGGCTACCCGATCCACGAACCGTCCGGCTGCATCATGCACAACGGCCCCGCATCGGTGACGAACCACACCGACAACCCGATCTTCGTCACCAGCGGCCGCTTCTGCACCGGCCTGATCGTCGACGTCATCCACCCCGGAGACACCCGGTTCGCCCCGTTCGCCTCGAACCTCTACGCCCCGTAACCCACCCGGACACCCCGCGGGTGCCGCGCCCGGCTCGTGCCCCCGGGGGGGGCCCCGGGGGGGGCCCGGGCGGCGGGCGAAAAAAAGCAGATGGGGCGTAGTCGCGCGTCGAACCCACCCGACAGAACGAACCCCCGGCGGG
>NZ_JBHYVM010000022.1:124636-133741 GCF_042750105.1 Streptomyces sp. NPDC059443
AAACCCCCCCCCCACCCCCCGGGGGGGCCGCGCCCGGCTGGGGCCCGGGGCGCGGCACCGGCGGGGAAGCCGGCCGCCGGACAACACATCGATCAGGGCCTGACGACGGCCTGCCAGCCCAGCGGACAGACGACGCCCATGGCCGAGTAGTCGCAGAAGATCTCGGAAACGTCCCCGTAGGTCGTCAGCACCTTCACGTACGCCCGGTAGAAGCCGTTGTAGGTGATGGACACCCCGCACGCGTCCTTCGGGAAACCGGGATTCGCCGGCGTAGTCAGATCCTTCCAGCTGTACGGACCGACCGTCGTCCCGGTCACGGTCCGCCGGCCCAGGTAGACCCGCCCCCTGCTGAGCGCGGCGCTGAGCTCCTGGTCCGACTGCACCCTGACCGAGTCCATGTCCGCGCACGGACCGGTCGGCCCCCGCTCACCCTTCGGCCCGCGCTCGCCCTTCGGCCCCCGGTCCCCCTTCGGCCCCCGCGGCCCCGGACACCCGCCACCGGCCGCGGGCCCCGCGGCCTTCCCGGACGCCCTCAGGTCATCGTCCCCCCGAGGCTTCGCACAACCCCCGACCCCACCACCAGGGGCACCGGCCACAGCCGCCCCCGCCCCCGTGCCCGCGGCGACGGCCCCGGGCGCGGAAACCCCCGCGAACACGAGCGCCAGCGGCACCGCGACCCCGCCGGCCCACCGCACCGCCCTACCGAAGCAACCCATCCGCCACTCACCCACTCCACATCACATCGCCGTACCGAACGACGTGGAGCATCCCCCGCAACACCGCGCCCGGATGGAACGACTGACGGAATGTCGGACATACGTCATCGGGTTGGTCGAACGACACACCCGGCCACTGCGCCGAACGGCGGCCCCTCGACAGTCACCCCGTACGGCGAGACCGCAATCATTGCCCGGGGTCACCCCTCGTGATACACAGAGTGACCATACGTTCTTTCCCCCACACGCCGCCCCGGCCCAGGTCAGAGCACGCGAGCGGAACGCGGGGGCGCCGATCGGGTAAAGAGAGCAGTCAAGTCGACATACGGCGGCTGTTTCATCAGCGAAGATAGTGCGTGACCCCTGCCGTCCGGGCACGGGCAACAGGAACTACCCGTGCAGGGGCGGTGAGTTACATGATCCTGGCAGCCGAAAAAGGCGACATCACCACCATCATCGGCGGAATCGCCCCCAACTGGGGGCCGTTCGGCAGTCTCGGCAACGAAGCGAAGGTCATGGTCGAAGTGGTCATGGCCGTCGCCATCCTCCTCTGCCTCGGCATCGCCATCTGGGGCGCGGCCAAACAGCGCATCGGCGCGACGGCCCTGCGCGACACCTTCAGCGCGGAACAGGGCAAGGGCCTGATCGTGGCCGGCCTGACGGGCGTCTTCATCATCGGCTCCCTCGGCACCCTCTTCACCATCGTCTACGGAATGGCCGTCTAGCCAGAGCCCTGATGAGGACTCACCACGCCGCGCCTGCGCGGATATCAGCGCTACCGTCGTACGACGCGGAGGGGGCGAACACCGAATGAGCAACGACGACCAATACGGTGGCGGCGGCGCCGCCCACGGCGAAGTCGGCGGCACGGGCCAGACCCGCACCCGCCTCCCGGAGTCCTCCTCAGACCCCTACAACACCCCCCGCCGCACCCCCCGCCCCTCCCGCGGCCTGATCGCGGTCGTAGGCGTAGTGGTCCTCCTCATCGCAGCCATCGCCTTCGCGAACCAGTCCCACACCCCGGACTCCCCCCCCACCACCACCTCGAACAAGCCCCCGGCCGCCACCCCGACAGAAGCGACGGGCGTCCCCCCGGTGGCCGAAAAGTCCTCGGGCATCCCGAAGGGCTTCGCCCACGACGAACAGGGCGCCCAGTCGGCAGCCGCCAACTACACCGTGACGCTCGGCTCCGAGGGAATGCTCAAGAAGGACCTCCGCCACGCCATCATGGACGGCATCTATACGGCGGAGGCAGCGACCCGGCTGAAGGGCACTCAGGACGCCGCGTACTCCCCGGCCTTCCTCACCACGCTGGGACTCGATGCGAACGGGAACCCGCCACAGGGCAGCACCTTCGTCACCCGGGCCGTCCCGATCGGCACCCGGATCGAGAGCTACGGACCCACCGCTGCCAAGGTCGCGGTCTGGTACACCGGGCTGGTCGGCATGTCAGGCCCGAAGTCCACGGACCCGGTGCGTACCACCTGGAAGACCTGGACCTTCGAACTCTCCTGGGTCGGCGACGGCTGGAAGGTCAGCGCCGATACCCAGCAAGACGGCCCGGCCCCCGTTCCCGGCGACGTCGCCGCCTCCACGTCCGACGACATCAGCAAAGCCGTCAAGGAATTCGGAGGGTTCACCTATGCCCGGTAGCCGCCGCTTCCGTATTGCCGGAGCCCTGATCTCCGCACAGACGGCAGTGGTACTGCTGTCCGCCCGAGCCGTCGCAGCGCCCTCCCCTGCCCCGAGTCCGTCCGGCTCGCCTTCCAACAAGTGCGAAGGGGTTTTCGGACCGGTCAAGGAATCGTGCGAGCGCAGCGTCGGCGGCGGGAATCCCGCCGGAACGGGCGGCACCGGTCTCTCCCCCAACGCCCCCGACGCCCTCAACCCCCTCGCGTCACTCGCCAAGGGCTGCGCCGACGCCGCCGCCTGGATCGTCGCCCAGCTCAGCAAAGCGGTCAACGGCACCGCCAACGTCGACTTCACCAACGGCGCCTTCCTCAAGCAGTACGCCATCGTCTTCGCCGCCTCCACCATCCTCACCCTCGTCCTCTGGCTCTTCGCCGTCGCCAAACGAGCCATCCGCGGCGTCCCCTTCACCACCGCCATGTCCGAAGCCATCGGCTTCCTCTGGCTCACCGTCCTCGCCTCCGCCTTCACCCCCCTCATCCTCTACACCGTCGTCTCCGCCACCGACGGCGTCACCGAGGTCATCGCCTCCGCCACCGGCGGCCAGACCGACGTGTTCTTCGGCTCCTTCGCCGAAGCCCTCAAGAAGGGCGACGACATCGGCGGCGGCCCGATCATGCTGATCGTGGTCGCCCTCGTCACCGTCCTCGCCGCCGGCGTCCTCTGCCTCGAACTCGTGATCCGGGCCGCGCTCCTCTACGTCGGCGCCCTCCTCGGCACCGTCGTCTACGCCGGCCTCGTCGACCGCAACCTCTGGGGCCACGTCCGCCGCTGGGCGGGCATCATGATCGCCGTGATCCTGGTGAAGCCGGTCATCGTCATCGTGCTCGGCCTCGCCGGGGCCCTGGCCGGCGAAAAGGGCCCGAACTCCTTCTCCGCCGTCGTCTCCGGCCTCGCCATCATCCTGCTGGCGATCTTCGCCTCCGCGATGATCTACCGCTTCGTCCCCGGCTTCGGCGACGAGATCGCCTCCGCTCGCAGCAACCGCAGCAAGGCCACCGACGGCGCCCAGGCGGCCGCCGTCATCAGCTCCCCGGCCTCCCTCGTCTCCCAGGGCATCAAGACCCACAGCAGCCGCGGCGGCGGCAACGGCAGCGGCGCCCACCGCGCGAGCGGCGGAGGCGGCGGAGGCGCCAACCAGATCTCCGGAGGCATGGCCGCACACAGCAGCCGCGGCTCCGGCGGCGGAACCGGTGGCTCCGGCGGCGGATCCGCCCCCGCCGCACCCGCACCCCGTACGGGCTCCAGCACGAGGAACACAGGAGGTGACGGGCGGTGACGACCCAGTCCCACCAGCTCCACCAACTCCACCCGGTCGCGCCCCGCCGCACGTATCTCATCGGCCGGGCCCGGCCGAACGCGATCGTCGGCAAGAACCGCGAAACCGGCGAGATCGCCCTGATCATCGCCGGTGCGTTCCTCGGCATGATGAGCGGACTGCTCGTCCCCGACCTCACCCTGCGCATCGTCTCGCTCTCCGGCTTCCCGATGCTCGCGCTCGCCGCCGTCTACATCCCCTACCGCGGCCGCACCTTCTACCGCTGGTTCGAGATCAACCGCAGCTACAAGCGCACCCTGCGCCGCGGTACGACGTTCCGCTCGGGCGCCATGGAAGCCGGCATCCGCGCCGCCGACGGCCGCGAGGTCGAGGTCGGCCCGCCCCCCGGCATCGGCCGCATCAACTGGCTCGCCGCGCCCTTCGGCCCCGACGAGATCGCCGTGCTCCTGCACGCGGACCGCAGAACCGTCACCGCCGCCATCGAGATCGAGGGCCCCGGCGTAGGCCTGCGCGACAGCGAGGACCAAGAGGCCCTCGTGGACCGCTTCGGCACCCTCCTCAAGCACGTGGCCAACGGCGACGGCTTCGTCACCCGCCTCCAGATGCTCGCCCGCACGCTGCCCGCCGACCCCGACGCGCACGCCAAGGACGTGGCCCAGCGCGGCGACACCAACGCCCCCGTCTGGCTGCGCGATTCGTACGAGCAGCTCCAGTCGATGGTGTCCACCTCCTCCGAGCAGCACCGCGCGTACCTCGTCGCCTGCATGCACTTCACGCGCGAACTCGCCGCCGAGGCACACACCATCACCCGCGCGGGCACCCCGTACAAGGGCCGCAAGCTCGACCGCGACGCCGGCCTCGCCATCGTCATGGCCCGCGAGCTCACCGACATCTGCGCCCGCCTCGCCGAGGCCGACATCCGCGTCCGCCAGCCCCTGGGCCAGGGCCGGCTGTCCTCCCTCGTGCACTCCATGTACGACCCGGACCACCCCATCGACCACATCCAGGCCATGACCAAGCGCAACGCCTGGCCGGCCGAACTCGACGCCGTCGAGCCCACCTACCTCCAGGCCAAGACCCGCGAATCCTCCACCCGCGCCCCCTGGTGCCACGCCACGGCCTGGGTCAAGGAATGGCCGATGACCCCGGTCGGCGTGAACTTCCTGGCGCCCCTCCTGGTCCACACCCCCGACGTCATCCGCACGGTCGCCGTCACCATGGACCTGGAGCCCACCGAGATCGCCATCGAGCGCATGCTCACGGAGAAGACCAACGACGAGGCCGACGCCAGCCGCGCCGCCAAGATGAACCGCACCGTCGACCCCCGCGACATCGCCGCACACGGCCGGCTCGACCAAAGAGGTGAAGATCTCGCCAGCGGTGCTGCCGGAGTCAACCTCGTCGGGTACATCACGGTGTCCTCCCGCTCCCCCGAGGCCCTCGCCCGCGACAAGCGCACCATCCGCGCCTCCGCCGGCAAGTCCTACCTGAAACTCGAATGGTGCGACCGCGAGCACCACCGCGCCTTCGTCAACACCCTGCCGTTCGCCACCGGCATCCGACGCTAGCTGGAGGGAATGGCCGCCCATGCGAGATCCCATGTCCGCCCTGACGGACGCCTTCACCAGCTTCCTGTTCGGCAAGGTAGAAACGACGCGCCTGCCCGTACGCACCTCCACCGGGCAGGCGCAGGCCGTCTACCTGCCCACCGCCGCCCCCGGACTCGGCGACTCCGGCGTCATCATCGGCCGTGAGGTCTACAGCGGCAAGGGCTACATCTACGACCCGTTCCAGCTCTACGGCCAACAACTGCCCGCCCCCCACTGGCTGGTCCTGGGCGAATCCGGCAACGGCAAGTCAGCCCTGGAAAAGACCTACGTCCTGCGCCAACTGCGCTTCCGCGACCGCCAGGTCGTGGTCCTCGACGCCCAGGGCGAGGACGGCGTGGGCGAGTGGAACCTCATCGCCCAGCAGCTGGGAATAACCCCCATCCGCCTGGACCCCATCGCCGCCAACGACGACGGGATCCGCCTCAACCCCCTCGACCCGGCGATCACGACGACCGGCCAGCTCGCGCTGCTCCGGACCATCATCGAAGTCGCCATGGGCCACGGCCTCGACGAACGCTCCGGCTTCGCCCTGAAGGTCGCGCACGCGTACGTGGTCGAAACGATCACCACCCGCCAGCCGGTCCTGACCGACATCGTGGAACAACTGCGCCACCCCGAGCCCGAATCAGCCCTCGCGATGAACGTCGACATAGACGATGTCCGAGCCTGGGGCCTGGACGTGGCCCTGGTCATCGACCGCCTGGTCGACGGCGACCTCCGCGGCATGTTCGACGGCCCGACCACCGTCGGAATCGACCTCGACGCCCCCCTGATCGTCTTCGACCTCTCCCACATCGACCGCAACTCCATCGCCATGCCCATCCTCATGGCGATCGTCGGCGTGTGGTTGGAACACACCTGGATCCGCCCGGACCGCAAGAAGCGCATCTTCCTGGTCGAAGAGGCCTGGCACATCATCAACAGCCCCTTCGTGGCCCAGCTGTTCCAGCGCCTCCTCAAGTTCGGCCGGCGCCTCGGCCTGTCCTTCGTAGCCGTCGTCCACCACCTCTCCGACGTGGTCGACGGCGCGGCGGCCCGCGAGGCCGCGGCCATCCTCAAAATGGCCTCCACCCGCACGATCTACGCCCAGAAGGCGGACGAAGCCCGAGCAACTGGCCGAGTCCTGGGCCTCCCCCGCTGGGCGGTGGAAATCATCCCGACCCTCACCCCCGGCATCGCCGTCTGGGACGTCAACGGCAACGTCCAGGTCGTCAAACACCTGATCACCGAGGCCGAACGCCCCCTCGTCTACACGGACCGCGCCATGACAGAGTCCTCGGCCCAGCACCGCCTCCCCGACGACCTCCTCGCCGCCGAACTGGAGGCGGAGGAACGCGCCCTCCTGATGGAGCGCCACCTGGGCGGCGGCGCCGGCTCGGCAACCACGGTGGCCTGACATGCCCGACCGCACCACCCGCCCCCAGGGCGGCATCCCGGACGGCCTCCTGATCGGCCTCCTGGCCTTCCTCCTGGGCCTGGCCGTCCTCACCTGGACGGCCACCGGCCTGTCCGCCCTCTTCGCGAAGGGCGACTGGCCGTCCACGGTCACCTTCACCCGCACCCCGACCGCGGTCCGCTCGCTGATAGCTCACCCCCACGACCTCACAGCAGCCTGGCCCGACACCCCCGCCCAGTCCCTCTCGGGCTGGGGCCTGTTCTGGGGCCTCTTCATCAGCCAGCTCCTCATCCTCCTGGTCCTGACGATCTTCACCCTGGGCCTCATCACCCGCACCAGGGCCCGCCGCAGAAACCAGTCCCCCAAGGTGCCCGCACCAGACGACCAGGCAATCCCAGCCCAGCCAAATCCAGCCCCGCCGGCGTTTGAGGCGCGGGGGCCCGGGGGCAGAGCCCCCGGCAACGGCGCCGCACCACCCCCCACAGACGAGGCGTACCGCTACGGCTTCGGCTACGCCCCCGCGAAGGCACCGGCACCGGCACGGGCCCCGCACCGCATGACCTACGCCAACCCGGCGGCCCGCCGAACCGCCGCCACGGAAGCCATCGCGGCAGCGACCGGCCCGGTGCTCGTCATCACGTCCTCCCCCACCCTCTGGTCGGAGACCAAGAACGCCCGCGCCAAACTCGGCCCGGTCCTCCTCTACGACCCCTCCCGCCTCTGCGACACCCCGGCCCGCATCCACTGGAGCCCCACAGAAGGCTGCGCGGACCGCGCCACCGCCGCCGCCCGCGCCACCGCGCTCCTCGCGCCCGTCCGCCCCCAGGCCCGCATGGACACCGCCGTCGCGGATACCGCGGAAACGCTCCTTCGCAGCTGGCTCCAGGCCGCCGCCCTGGACGACCGTCCGTTCAAGCAGCTCCAGCGCTGGGCCCAGGGCACCAACGCCCAGGAGCCGGTCCGCATCCTCCGTACCCACCCCCAGGCGGCGACCGCCGCCCCCGGCGCGGCCGGCGAACTCGAAAGCGCCCTGACCGCCCACCAGGAGCGCCGCGAACTCGCCCAGCACCTCACGGCCCGCGTCCTGGCCTCCCTCTCCTCGATCCACATCCGGGAGTCCTGCACCCCGAACCGAACCGATTCGCTCGCCCTCGCATCGTTCGTCTCCGAAGGGGGCACCCTCTACGTGGTGGGCGAACCCCTGGAAGACCCCCGCACCCACCCGGGTGCGATGCCGTTGCTGACCGCACTCGCCTCCAGCGTGGTCGAGCACGGCCGCCGCATGGCCGCACGGTCATCCCACGGTCGGCTCGACCCACCACTGGCGCTCGTCTTCGACGACGTCGCCGCCGTGGCCCCGGTCCCCGAACTCCCGCAGCTCCTCCAGGACGAGACGCTCCCCCTGCTCGCCCTGTGCCGCAGCCGCGAACAGGCCCGCTCCCGCTGGCCGGAAGCGGACCTGCCCCTCACGGTCGGCCCCTAAGGCCTCGCGAACACGTACTCCAATTCCTTCGCGGACGGATCCCCCGGCATCGGCACGACGACCCCGCTCGGCTCGAACCCGAACCGCCGGTAGAACGCCGCGGCCCTCGGATTGTTCTCGTGCACGAAGAGCCGTACGCGCTCCAGCGCCGGCCCCTCCAGCGACCAGGCCCGGTCCAGCGCGGCCTCGAACAGGGCTTCGGTCAGCCCGGTCCCCCGCTGCTCGGCCCGCACGAACACCCCCACGAGGTGCCCCTGCGTCCGCTCGACGACCCCCTCGAAGAGGTCGTCCGCCCCGGCCTCCTCGACCAGCAGGGTCACCGACCCGTCCCACCGCCCGTCGGCCCCCTCGGCGATGAACTGTCGAACCGTCCGCCCCTGCGAACCCCCGAGGGTCCGAGCCTGCCAGAACTCATCGGGCTGGGCCTCGGCCCCGGCCAGCGTCTCCAGAAACGCCACCGGCGCCGCCGGATCCCGCAGAGCCGCGATCCGCAGCTCCTTGACCTGCACCCACTCGTCGCCCCGTACCGGCCGTATCACGTGCTGATTCATAACCCGGGATCCTAACCAGCCGGCTGGTCACACTTCATCTGTGTTTTCCCGCAAGGTCCGTGAAAAAGGCTGTGAACGCAGAAAAGCCCCGTACCAGTTCCCTGGTACGGGGCTCTCTACAATGATTGTTCGGCGGCGTCCTACTCTCCCACAGGGTCCCCCCTGCAGTACCATCGGCGCTGAAAGGCTTAGCTTCCGGGTTCGGAATGTAAACCGGGCGTTTCCCTAACGCTATGACCACCGAAACACTATGAAGTTAACCAACCGGATATGACACAGTTCGTTACTTCAGAACTAACACAGTGGACGCGAGCAACTGAGGACAAGCCCTCGGCCTATTAGTACCAGTCAGCTCCACCCGTTACCGGGCTTCCACATCTG